>JBBRZL010000060.1:0-18799 GCA_038236735.1 Holophagales bacterium
TCCCCGCAGCAGCGACAGCCTGGTGTTCTGGGGCGCCTTCCACGGCGCCCTCATCCGCGGCAACGGCATGTGGGGCGAGCCCCCCCGTTTCCCCATCCTGGCCATGGGCAAGGGTGATGTTGGGCCAGTCACTGCGACACAACTGCCTGCGCCAAAGGCGCAGGAATAACTCGGGGCGCCAAAGGCGCCCCGAGCATGACGAAAGCTGGGGCCGGAACCTAGTCTTCGGGTTCCTCGTAGTCGCCGTTGTGCCACACGTTCTGCACATCGTCGTTGTCTTCGAGCAGGTCCACCAGCTTGAGAAAGCTGGTGAGCTTGTTGCCTTCCAGGGCCGAGCTGGTGCTGGGCGCCATGATGATCTTGGCCTCGATGACGGGGAGCTTGGCCGCGTCCACGGCGTCCTTCACGGCCTGGTAGCTCTCGGGGCTGGTCTTGATGACCCAGGCCTCGCCCTCATTGACCACGTCGTCGGCCCCGGCCTCCAGGGCCACTTCCATGACCTTGTCCTCGGAGACCTCGGCCTCCACCACGATCTGGCCCTGCTTGCTGAACAGATAGGCCACGGAACCCATGGCGCCCAGCTCCCCGCCGAACTTGGTGAAGTAGCTGCGCACTTCAGGGGTGGTGCGGTTCTTGTTGTCGGTCATGGCCTCAACCAGGATGGCCACGCCACCAGGACCGTAGGCCTCGTAGATGACTTCCTCGTAGGTCACGCCTTCAAGCTCGCCGGTGCCCTTCTTGATGGCGCGCTCCCAGTTGTCCTTGGGCATGTTGCTGCCCTTGGCCTGGTCCACCGCCAGGCGCAAGCGTGGGTTGGTGGGAATATCGCCGCCACCGAGCCGCGCGGCCACGGTGATCTCCTTGAGGATCTTGGTGAAGACCTTGCCCCGCTTGGCATCCGCGGCGCCCTTCTTGTGCTTGATGGTGGACCATTTGCTGTGGCCGGACATGGTGTGTGCTCCTTCAATCGTTCGTTTCTTTCAGCAACCGCTTCGCGCTTGCTGAGTGGGGAAATCAGTCTTCTCAATACTCCGGAATCGACGCGTAGCGGCGATTCCGGCGCCAGGCCTCATCCTCGCAGGGCCCGCCGCGAAACCCGGGCGAAGGGTGGGGCCTCCTGGCGGATCATGGGACGCTCGAGCAGGAACTGGTACCACTGCTCGCCATAGACCTTCATTTTGAGGGCCTTGCCGTTCTGCAGCTGGTTGCGGTTGGTGATGAGGCGCTCGTCGCCCTTGCAGACGCCGAGGCCCTGGTTGAGGATCGCGATGGCCTTGTCCCGCTCGCCCATCTCCACCAGTACGTAGGCATAGACGCCGTAGAGCAGGCTCTCCTTCTTGCCGGCCTTGAGGGCCAAGTCGAAGGTCTTCTTGGCCTTCTTCTTCTCGCCGCGCTTCCACTGGAGGATGCCGAGCATGGCCTTGGCGATGTAGTGCTGCATGGAGGCCGAGGCCAGCAGGGGCTCGGCCTCCTCGTTCTTCTTGCGGAGGTACTGCACCACGCCCAGTTGGCCGTCGATGCTGCCCTTCACCAGGAACTGCCTGGTGGAGAATCGGTAACCCTCCTTCATGGTCTCGATGGCTTTCTCGAAGTGCTGTTTCTTCAAGTGTTCGCCGGCGCGGGAGAAGATCTTCTCAAGTTCCTGCTGGACCTTTCGTCCTTGCCAGATGAAGACTCCGCCACCGGCCAGCAGGCCAAGCGGAAGACTGATCCAAAGTTTGATGTTCAGCAGGCTGGACAGCAGGATCGTGGCGAGGGCGGCGCCCAAGCCGAACAGGAGGTTGATCACGAAGGCTCCGACGGCGCGGCCCGAGGCCGGGCCAAAGGGCCATTTTATCGGCCTTCGCGTCCATTTGCCATGCGTTGCTTTGGCGCTACCCGATCACGCCGCTGCGGGAGGGGGTGGGCCGACGGCGGCGCACGACGCGCTTGGTGGGGGCCGCGGTGGCTTCCTTTCGGGGCCGGCCTGGTCCGCGTTTGGGCGCTGGATCCTTCGGTTTTGTGACCTTTTTCACCCGTACTTTCTTGTCCTTTTTTACCCGCTCCCGGCGGACCAGGGCGGCGGCGGCCCTGCCTGTCACCACCACGCGGCTGCCATCCTTCAGTTTCTTGACTTTGCTGCCCGGCTTCCGCCCCCGCTTGAGGCTCATGGCCAAGGGCTCTTCGTCGAGCAGTTCGCGTTCGAGCTGGGCTTGGAGGGCCATCATTTCGCCGCGGTCCATTTCGTGGTCATGGCCACAAAGATGGAGGAACCCGTGGATGACCAGCGTCTCCACCTCGCGTCTGCGGCTCACACCGAATTTCTTGGCCATTTTCTCGGCGGTGGGCAGGCTGATGACGATGTCGCCGAGGTGAGGGAAGGCGCCCTTTTCCGCGTTGGACGGGAAACTGAGCACATCTGTCGTCAGGTTTTTTCCGCGATGTTCGCGGTTGAGTTTTCTCATGCCACGATCATCGACATAAGTAAGAGAAATTCCTTGTGCCTCTGGCGCAAGGCGTTCCCGCAATGCCTGAAACAGTTTTCCAAGAGACTGTTCACCGGGTCCGCGCATTTTGCTGCGACTGGACCAATCGATCATGAAGGATGGTCTAGCCTGCGTCATGGCCTTCTCCTTATGGCATTCAACAAGGGGCATTCATTTTTAAATGCGGTGGTCGTTTCGTCAATCTCTTCTTTCTTTAGGTGTAAGAATTACATCGATGTCGTGCAGGAAGAGTATAGATGGCAAATTCCATTTATCTGATTCAATAACATATAAATAGTTGAATACAAACAAGAAATGTGCAACATGCAATTAAATAATTTTTACATGGGGCTTCCACTGGCATCCTCAATCCATGGAAATAGGCCTCCCTTCCACCCTTGCCCCCGCCCTGGGCCGGTTCCTGCTGCTGCTGGACCGGTGGAACCGGACTCACGCCCTCACGGCCCTCCCACCCGGGGAGCGCCGGGAGGAACTGCTGCTGGACGCCTCCGCCCTGTTGCCCTTTCTTGCCCCGCTGCCCGCAGGGGCCCGGGTGGTTGATCTGGGCACGGGCATGGGGTCTCCGGCGGTGGTGCTCGCGCTGGCCCGGCCCGATCTGGAAGTGCTGGGGGTGGATGCCTCCGCCAAGAAACTCGCCTTCCTGCGCCAGGTGGCCATGGAACTCCCCGTGCCCAACCTGAAGGCTGTCCACGGCCGCCTGGAGGATCTCCCCCCGCTCGGCGCGGACTGGGGTACCGCCAAGGCGCTGGGCTCCCTGGAACAGCTTCTGGGCTGGTGGACCCGACATGGCAAGCCCGGCGCGCCCCTCCATGCCCTCAAGGCCGTGGATTGGGCCAAGGAGCCGCTGCCTGCGGGGTGGGTGGCGGAACCCCACCCCTACGAACTCCCCAGCCGCGGGCGGCGGGTGCTGCTGGAAATTCGCCCGCGTTGAAAAGCAGAGGCCCCCAGATCGGGGGCCTCTGCTTTTCCAGTGTCCGAGATCAGCGCGCGAGGGTATCGCCGATCCGGAGTTCCTCGTTGGAGCGCAGCACTCGGCAGGTGGCCGTATGTGCGTCCGTGTGGACCACCAGGGCCTGGCCCAGGTAATAGGTGGTGGTCTCCGTGGGGGGCTTCTTCTCACCATCCGCGCCAACGGAAAACACCTTCACCCGGACGGCCAGGAGCACCTCGCCGACCTTGAGCCCATCATTACTTCCCTTATCGATGATGATCAGGTCGCCCCCGGCGGAGGACAGTTTGTCATCGCGTGAATAGACCACGATGGGGGAATTGGCGGGGACCTTGACCGGTTCGGAGATGTCTGAACGCAACTGCATGGGGATGTTGGCAGGTTCGGTGAACCGCACGAGGTGATCGCCGATCTGCACGGTGTCCAGGCAACGTTCGATCACTGCGACCGCTCCCTTTGGCTGGACACTGGTGACGCGCACCACGCCGACCTGCTGGAGGACATCGCCCAGGATCTTCTTCTTGATGGTGGGATGCATCAGCTTGCGGGCGACGGTCTTGAGGATGAGGAGACGGTCTCCGGGCTTCAAGCCCTGGTAGGACCCACCGTTCAGGTAGATTGTTTCGCCATCGCCCAGGTACTGATGGTCCTCCCGCTTGTTGGAGGTGATGGTGAAGGCGCCCAGGCTCTTGTAATGCGCTTCGGCACCGCTGGCGGCCACGAAGGGCAGCTGGAAGAAGTCCTGGGCGGAGAAGCCGAGCTCAGGGCGGCGCATGACACTGGGGTCCGCCCGGCGCTGGTCAGGTTGCAGGTTGACGACGGCATCCGGTACTGAACCCGCCGTAGCCACGGCCCGGGAGAGGTCGATGATCAGGGGATCGCCAGGGTAGATCCAGTGCGGGTCCTTGATCCACTGGTTGAGCTCCCAGATCTGAGGCCAGGCATAGGGATTGCCCAGGTACTTGGCAGCCAGGTCCCAGAGGGTGTCGCCCTTCTCGACCAGGTGGGTCTTGGATCCCTCTGGAGCATTGAGTTCCTTGGGATAGTCCCACTTGGAGGAATGGGCCTGGACTTTGATGACGCTGGTGGCGGTGGCCTCCTGGGCGTTCAGGCCGGAAACGGGGAACGCCAAGGCCACGAGTAGTCCAGGCGCCACCACAAAGGTGCGCAACCGGCCGGCATGCAGGCGATCGGGCTGGTGCATCAGAAACCCCCACTGAGGATTAGGTATTGCAGATTATAGGTCTTCGACGCGGATCATATCTGAAAATAATGACAATCGGTTGCGAACCTCTTCCTGGGTGATCTGCTCCAGGCGTTCGGTGGAGAACTCCTCCACGGTGAAGCTGGCCATGACGGAGCCCACCAGGGTCGCGTGTTTGAGGGCCGTCACGTCAGTCCGCTGGATCCAGGCCAGGTAGCCCAGGAACCCGCCGGCGAAGGTGTCGCCCGCCCCCGTGGGGTCGAAGACGGTCTCGAGGGGATAGGCCGGGGCGGCGAAAATACCCTCGGGTGTGAAGAGCGCCACCCCGTATTCACCCCGCTTGACCACGAGGATCCGCGGTCCGAGCGCCTGGATCTTGCGGTAGGCCTTGATGAGGCTGTGCTCCTGGGTCAGTTCCCGGACTTCGGCATCGTTCACCAGGAGGATGTCCACTTCCCTGAGTACGGCCACCAGCGCCGGAAGGGCACCCCGGATCCAGTAGTTCATGGTGTCGAGGGCGATCCACTTGGGGCGTACCACCATCTGGCGGACCACCTCCAGCTGCAACACAGGGTCGATGTTCCCCAGGAACAGATAGTCGGATTCCCGGTAGCCCGGCGGCAGGTCGGGACGGAAATCCGCGAAGACATTCAGGTCAGTGGCGAGCGTTTGCGCCTCATTGAGGTCGTAACCGTAGGAACCCTTCCAATGGAAGCTCAGACCCTGGACCTTGGAAAGGCCGGTGAGGTCGATGGGACGGTGGGCGAAGACCTTCATCTGGTCGGCACCGAAATCCTCGCCCACCACCGCCACGATCCGGACCGGGTGAAAATGGCTCGCGCTGAGGGAGAAGTAGGTCGCGGAGCCCCCCAAGGCATGCTCCCGCCGCCCAAAAGGCGTTTCAAGGTCATCGAAGGCCACACTACCGACTGCCAATAGACTCATGGTTTGGGCTCCAGAGCATCAACGCGCATCGGGGTTGGCGGGCGAGGGACTGAGGTAGAGCAGCCAGGCCTGGGTTCCGCCCATGGGAACGGGAGCCTGGGCATAGCGGGCCACCATCGGAGCCTGCCCGGAATCCAGCAGGTCCAGGAGGCCTTCGTGGAGCGCGGAATCGGGCCCCAAGGTCACCTGGAGGCTCCGCCAATTCAGCACTTTCCCATCGCCCAGTCGGTCCTTGAGGCGCTCCATGGCATCGGACAGGGAATGACCCCGCAGATCCAGGGAGGCATCCACCTCGAGGGCCATGCCCGCCGCCAATTGGAAGCGGAGTGGCCTGAGGGAGAGGAGCACTACGGGCTCGGGAACCGGGGGTTGGAACGGTGCGGCGGGTTCCTCAGCGCGTTCAGGCGGTGGTGTTGGTGGAATGATGGACACGACTGGCATCGGCGAGGGGGCTGGCCGGTCGGGGAGGCCTTTGGCCAGGGGCTTGAGGCCCTTGAGGTCCCGCACGGCCTCCAGGAAGGTCTCAGGTACGGGGAGTTGGGGGGCCACCGTCTCTGCTCCGATGGGGTCCCTGGGGGTCGCAGGCTCAACCGCGCGGGCCGCGGCCGGCTTCAAGCCCATGGCCGAAAGGAAGACAGCATCCTCGTCTTCCATCTGGACAGGGCCGGTGGGTTTGACCACGGGTTTGGGCAAGACTCTTGGGGCCGGTGGGGGAGCCTCCGGGCCGAGTTGCTGCTTCAGTTTTTCCAGATCCTGCTTCCATGCCATGCATCAGCCTCATCCTGTCCAGAGTAGGCCATGACCGGCTCTGACCAAAGCCCGCCGTTGCATTCCTGCATCAATCCGAGGCAAAACGCCGCGATGAAGATAGTCTTCAACCCAAAGCCGATCCCGGACATCCAAGGAATGATGGGCTTCTGCGTAACCTGGCACACCCTTCGCTCGTATCCCCTTTGTTCAACCTGGAGGTCTCATGCGCCGAGCCGCATCCCTGCTCATATTCCCCTTGATCCTGGTGTCAGGCTCCGCACTGCGGGCCCAGAGCCCGCACATTGGCTTCAGCCTGAACCTGACGGCTCCCACGGGAGGGTTTGCAAGCACCACTTACCCCGCCTACAGCTATCTGGATTACCAGAACAACCCACAGGTCATGCCACCCCAAAAGGAGACCTACGACCTGGGCGTGGGTGGCAGCTTCACGGTCAGCTTCCCTGTGGACCGCAACTTGGCCATTCGTCTAAACCTGAGCGGATCCTCGGAGAATGGTAACAATCGGGCAGCGGGCGAAGCCACCATCAATCTCCGGCACTCGATCTTCAGCCTTGGTGGCGATCTGCAGATCTTCCCCCAGGGCACGGCCTTCCGGCATCGCGGGCTCTACTTCGTAGCCGGTCTTGCGGCAGACTTCGAGCAGTTCGATCGCAGCTTCGGTGATATCAGCTCCAGTTACTATGACAATTACAATGTCGATACCACCCACAAGAGCCGCCTGGGTGGCAATATCGGCCTTGGCCACAGCTTCGGCTACGACTCGGGGATGCGGTTCACGCTGGAAGCCACCTTCCACAAGACTCTCACCGCCAATGACGTGGGTGCCGGCGATCCCCCCAGCACCGATTTCGTGAAAGTGGCCTTCGGCTTCGTTTTCTAGAGTGCTTCTCCACCATGGAAATGGCCCCATCTGGGGCCATTTCCATGCCTTCAGTGACGCTCACCCTTTCTTCGCAGCAGCCTTCTTCTTCTTTTTCGGCTTCACCGGCTCGCTGTCTTCTTCCTTGCCCAGCAGCCCGTTCACCAGCCGCGTCACATCCTTGTTGGCCGGGTCCAGTTTCTGCAGTCGGCGGGCATAGGCCAGGCGCTCTGGCCGCGGGCGCGCATCATCGGCCTTCACCTGCTCGAGTTTCTCGGCCACGTAGCGCGTGGTGCCACCGGCCTCCTTGATTTCCGCCTTCTCCTTCTCGGCGAAGGCCTGCCAGTCGGTGTTGGTCTTGGCGGTGGTCTCCTTGGCCTGGCGGAGCCGGGTCAGGATCCCTTCGATGTCCTTGAGTGAGCGTTCGCTGTGGGCGATGGCGGCATTCTGCTCGTCCATGAAAATCTTCAGCTGTTGCCGGAGCTTCACCTGGTCCCCGTTGAGGCCTGGGGCCTCATCCAGTTCCTTGAGGCGGGGAGCCTGCTTGGCGACAGCCCCCTGGAACTCACGCAGCTTGAGTTCGTGCTCCATCCGCGCCTTGGCCAGCATGGGCTCGGCGGTGGCGAGGTTCTCTTCGGCGGTCGTCTGGGCCTTCTGCAGATGGACGAGCGCATCCTCCCAACTGCCCTCGGAGACGCAAGCCCGGGCGGCGAGCCCCCGGAGCGCCACAAGGGCATACATGTCGTTGTAGTCCGAAGGGTTCACGGTGAGCCCCTCGCGGCCGAGCAGGGCTTCCACGCCCTTGCGGACCGAGGCGGCCTCGCCCCGCTCGATCTGGAGTTCCCAGGGGCCCCGGACCTCCTTGAAGCGATCGGTGAGGCTCTGGGCGCCCAGGCTGGTGGCCAGGGCACAGGCAAGCACAAGAGTACCTATCAAAACCTCGCGCGGCCCCGTGGGGATTTTGTTAGGCACTCTAAATCCGAACCGGGTCATGGACGCTCCCCTTTTGAAATCAAGCGGATGGGACTACTTCTTCTTCGCGCCGCTCTTTTTTGTGGGTTTGGCTTCTTTGACGAAGGCCTCCTTGCCAGCCTTCAGGTTGTCGAGGGCCTTCTGGGCATTCGGGTTGCCTGGATCCAGCACCAGGAGACGATTCAGGAAGGCAGCCTGGTGCTGGGGGATGCCCAGCTTGGTGATGTTCTCGTGGCCGCGAAGGACGGCGTCCACCCAGTTCTTCTTGCCGACGAGCTTCACCTTCTTGATCACCTGCTCGGTGTTGAACTTGGTGATCTCATCATTCTGGGCGGCCAATAGTTCCTTCGACTTGGCGATGGCCTCATCGGCGGATTTGACCATCCCTTCGACTTCCCTGCGGTTGTCCCCCAGCAGCTTGGCGACCTTGGGCGCGTTGGCGACGTTGCTCTTGTGGACGGGCAGACCAGCGTTGATCTGGGCCAGTTCCTGTTCATCCGCTTGCGTCTGGGTACCCCTGGCGTTGAACTCGTCAGCCTCTTTCTTGGCGAGTTTCCGCTTGCTGGTCTTGATCTCGTCGAATTCTGCCTTGAAGGCGGCAATCTTGGCCTCCAGCTCCTTTTTCCGCGGTTCATTCTTGGCCACGAAATCACCAGACTCCTGGGCAACCTTCTTCCACTGGGCGGCAATGGGCGTCTGATACTTGTCCAGGTCCGCCAGGGTGCCTCGTACGGCCTGGGCCCGCTTCTCGTGGATCTCCAGGGCCTTTTCCCATTGGCCGGCCTCAGAGGCCACATTGGCCCAGAGGCGGTAGAAGGAGGCAAAGCCCTGGGCATTGTCCAGACTTTGGCCAATGGCCTTGGGTGTGGAAGTATCGAAAGCAGGCCGTTCGGCAGGGATCAGCCCCTGTACCTTGGACAGGGCTTCCTGGGGCTTCAGGTCCTTCAACAGCTGCTGGATGCCCGGGAGTTCGGCGTTGAACCGCTGCACGAGATCGGGGCTGGCCGGTGTCTGGGCAACCAGAGCCACGGCGGGGGCGAGCAGAAAGGGCATCAGGCGCATGGGCACTCCAGAAAAGTCCAGGCTCCAGGGTAGCGAAAAGCCCGGGACGGGGTGCCCTTCATCGCGAAGTTGTGACGGGATCAGCCTGCGGTGCGCTTCTCCTCGAGTTCCAGCCACTCCAGTTCCAGGGTCTCCAGTTCGAGCTGCGCGGTGTTCCGATCCTTCAGGGCCTGGTGGCCCGTGCTGTCAGCGCGAAGAAAGGCGGCGGAATCCGCCAGGACGGCATCGAGTTCGGTGGTCTGGCGGTGGACTGCGGCCAGGGCCTGTTCGACCTCCGCGAGGCGGCGCTGCTCCTTTTGCGAGAGCCCCGCTTTCCGGGGTCGGCCGGCCTCGCTGCGCGGAGCCGGGCGCGTCACCTCGACCTTGGCCGGCTCCTGGGCCGCTGCGCGGGCCTCCCTCAGACTGCGCACGGTGGAAGGTGGCCCTTCATAGAGTTCCCAGCGCGGGAAACCCCGCTCATTCCAGGCCAGGGTGTGGGTGGTCACCTGGTCCAGGAAGAAGCGGTCATGGCTCACCAGGACCAGCGTGCCGGTGAAGCCCAGCAGGGCCTCCTCGAGGTTTTGCAGGGTCGGGATGTCCAGATCGTTGGTGGGTTCGTCCAGCACCAGGAGATCCGAAGGGTTGAGCATGGCCCTGGCCAGCAGCAGGCGGTTCCGTTCTCCGCCGCTGAGGGTCGAAGCCGGGCGGGCTTGTTCTTCCACGGGAAAGCCGAACCGGGTGAGGTAGACGTGGGCCAGCATGGTGTTGTCGCCGTTCCCGATCACGGAGGCGCGGTCGGCCAGGTTGTCGAGGATGCTGCGCGTGGTGTCGAGTTCCCCCCGGCCCTGGGAAATGGCTGTCACGGCCATCTTCGGATGCCGGGTCACCTCACCGGCAGTCGGCTCCAATTCCCCCAGCAGCACCTTCAGCAAGGTGGACTTGCCGCAGCCATTGGGGCCCAGGAGAGCGATGCGCATGCCGCGTTGGAGGCTGAGGTCCAGGTTCCCGAGCAGGTCCTGGCCGCCGGGGTAGGCGAAGCCGATCCCTTCGGCCCGGATCAGGGCGTCACTGCGGTTGCCGCCAGTGGCGAAGGCCAGGCCCTCCCGGGCCTCCAGCCGGGTTCGATCCTCGACGGTGTCCTTTAGGTCCAGGACATCCTGGATGCGCAGCTTCGACTTGCGCGTGCGGGCCTTGGCGCCCCGGCGCAGCCACGCCAGCTCGCGCCGCAGGCGGTTCTGCATGTGTTCGGTGAGGCGGGATTCCCGGAACTCCCGGTCGGATTTCTCCAGCAGGTAGTCGCTGTAGCCGCCTTCGTAGCTCCGCAGCGCACCAGCGTCCAGTTCCAGCATCCGAGACACCACCGCATCCAGCAGGTGGCGGTCGTGGGTGATGAGCAGCAGGGCGCCTTCATAGGACTGAAGCCAGGCCTCGAGCTTCTCCACCTGATCTGGATCGAGATGGTTGGTGGGCTCGTCCAGCACCAGCACATCGGGTTCCTTGAGCCAGGCCTGGGCCAGCGCCACCCGCTTGCGCCAGCCACCAGAGAGGGACTCCACCTCGGCATCCAGGTTGTCGAGACCCCAGGTGGTGGCTGCGGTCTTGAGCCGAGGCGCCAGGTCCCAGCCCCAGCGCCCCAGCTGATGCTCCACGCTTTGCAGTTCGTCAAACAGGCGGAGCTCCGCCTGGGCGGTGGCGCCATGGAGGAGGTCGTGGATCCGCTGATGCCGGTCCAGCAGGGCGGCGTGATCCGCCAGAGCCGCCTCCAGAGCCTGACGGACAGTGGCTCCAGGCTTGAAGTGTGGCTCCTGGCTGAGCCGGGCGATGCGCAGCCCCTGGGTGACCACCACCTCCCCTGAGTCCGGGGCTTCGTCCCCGGCAAGCAGGCGGAAGAGCGTGCTCTTTCCCGTGCCGTTGCGCCCGATGAGGCCAACCTTCTCGCCCTGAAAGAGACCGAGGCTCAGTCCGTCCAGAATGGCTGTCGCGCCATATCGTTTCGTGACATTGATCAAACTCAGGGCGATGGACGGCAAGAACAGCTCCTCAGACCTTCCAGAATCCCATGGATGAGGTGATCCTTGCCCCCAAAGATGTTCGAGGTAGCCATGTCCCTACAGGAAGAACTCCAGATGTCCAAGCTGCCGGCGCCCGGTGTGCAGCTCATGCTTCAGCTGATGCTGACGCGGGAGGCGGTGGTGCACGTGCAGGAGCGGCTCTTCGAGTCCCATGGGCTGACGATCCAGCAGTACAACGTGCTCCGCATTGTGCGGGGCGGACCCATCAAGGGGCATCCGATCTACGAGATCGAGCGACGCATGATCTACCGCTTTGCCAACGTGACCCGTCTGGTGGACCGCCTCGAACTGCAGGGGCTGCTCAAGCGGGTGGCGGATCCCAAGGACCGGCGCGTGAGCCGGGTGGTGATCACGCCCAAGGGCCGGCGGCTCATGGAGCGCCTGGATGAACCAGTGCACTCGATGGCGACGCGCTTGACCAGCTGCTGCAGCGAGGCGGAGTGCCTGGACCTGGCCGACCATCTGGAGCGCCTGCGCGATCACTGCGCCCACCAGGATGACCTTCAGGAAGAACTGGCCGTCGCCAGCAGCTGATCCAGCAGCTCGTAGGCCTCGTGCTCGGAGACACCCTCCACCTGAAGCCACCGACCTCCACCCAGGTCGATCCAGACCAGGCGTGAGCTGGCGCTCCACCATCCGGGCCTGAGGGTTCGCGCGCCAGCCAGGTGCGTGGCCCCCTTCAGCTGGGCCTCGCCCGGCCGCGTGACGGACTGCACCCGCCAGGGACCCCCCTTGGGCGCACGGAGCTGCAGAACACCGCGTTTGAGCACCCAGCGACCACCGGGCAGGCGCAGCTGGATGCCTCCGGGGCCCGTGATCTGGTCCTCCGTGATGATCAGCGGCTCATCCCCGACGGGAACCCAGTGCACGCCGGACATGTCGTTGGCCGCACCCTCCCAGGCGACGCTCCCCAGGTCCGCCAGATCCGTGTCGCCCAGCTTGATGCGAAGGGCCGAGGCCGGGGCCTGATCGAAGGTCGGGTCGATGGGTATCCAGCGATCCTGCAGTCGGACTTCCACCCAGAAGTGGAGCCCCAGCACGTCGCCGAGGCCCACCCAACCAGTGACGCCGCGGGCGGGCACACCCAGCCGCCGGAGGAGGGCCACCGCCAGCACGCTGTGCTCGGTGCAGTCCCCCCGTGGGTTCCGACAGACCTCCAGGGCCGAGGCGAAGCCCACCGTGTAGTCCTTGTCGGTGATCCAGTCGAATACGAAGGTGGTCACGCGCTTCGCGAGTTCCCAGCGCGACAAGCCTGGTGGCAGGGCCATGCGGCGCAGGAGGCCATCGAAGGCCGGATCCTGGAAGGAGACCAGCTGGCTGGGGGCCAGGTAACGGGTTTCCGCAGGATCCGGAGCGCCCTGGACCGGTGGCTGGGCGGCCTCGGCCGTCGAGGGCGGGATCGCGCGCCGCAGTCGCCACTGCCCCTGAGGCAGCCTGGTCTGCTGGGTGTCTTCTGGGAGGTTCGGCGATGGACCCACCGCCCGAAGGGTGAATTCGGGCATCCAGAGCTGGAACGGATGCGGAGGCAGCTGCTGGAGGGTTCGCTCGAAGAAGCCCTGGCCGCTGGTCTTGGCTGGCGCTGGTGCGGGCAGCGAGGACCGCTGGGTGACCAGGTCTAGCCCACCCAGATCGGTGCGGGTGCGCAACTCTCCCGCGGTGGGCGAAATCCAGATTTCCACAGGGGCCTTGAAGGTGCCCTGGAGTTCCTGGCCGGTGAACCGGATGGCATCGGGATAGCCGGGCAACGGGGCTCGTCCCTGGGGTTCGAGGTGGAGGGTGCACCATTGCTGAATGGGAAAGGAGAAGGTGATCGCCCGGAGGGGATGCACTGTCCTGGCGGCCTCCTTCAACCGTGCCTCCAGTTCACCGGGCCAGAGGATGGCCCCCTCGGGAACCTCCTTCTCGATCGCGGGACCATTGGTGGGCTGGATGGCCAGGATTCGCGGCAGCAGGGGAGACCACTCGGCGCGGCCCTCATAGGGTTCGGCGGAAAGCTGCAGCCGCCAAGTGAAGGTCAGGTGGCCCTTGGGCGTCTGGCGCGCCGTCTCGATCACTTCCTGCCGGATCTCCTGATGCAATCGGGACACGACCATCCACTCGTGCGAGCGGATTTCCTGGAGGACGCCCAACTGTCTGGATTCGAAGGTCGACCCGCCCACCTCCTGCCCCCCCAGCCACTGGCGGAAGGTCCGGGGCCCGGCTTCCTGGCCGAGCAGGACCACACCGGAAAGGACCAGAACCAACAAGGGGGATGCATGCATCCCCCCAGTCTATCGGTGCCCGGTCGAGATCAGCCCTGGAACCCTCCATTCATGGGCCGGTGGCGCAGGTGCCCGCGCAGCTCGGCGGCCTTGGCCCGCTGCTCGGGGCTGAGCACGGCCTGCACCTCCAGCCGGACGGAGCGCTGCGCCAGGATCAGGTCGAATCGGGCAGCGGCAGCCTTGTCATAGAGAGCCCGCAGCCTGGGTTCAGGTGTCGCGGCGTCCTGGAGGGCCGTTCGCAAGTCGATCCGCGCATGCTGCACCGCGTCCCGGCGCAGGATCAGGTCGGGGTGATGCCTGGCCCTGATGCCCTGGATGCTCGACTTCTGAACCTCCGTCAGCTGCAGAGCCTGAGCCATCCGTTCGGGGCGGGAACCGCGGTCCGGCCGGGGTTGGGCCGCCAGCGGAAGGGCGAGCAAGGCGAGCAGGAAGGTCGACCAGAGCAGGGCTTTCATGGGTGTCTCCTCGGAGCGGTGGTTCACCGGTGCCATCCCATGAGACCCGGCCTGAGCTGTGCGGTTGAATCCGGTCAGACTGGAAGCGTGCTTCGTTCCCATGTCGCCATCGTGTTGAAAGCTGTGCCCTATGCAGAGGGTGGGGCCGTGGTGTCCTTTCTGACGGAACAGGGTGAGCGGCTGTCCGGGGTGGCCAAGGGCGTGAAAAAGCCTACGGCCAAGTGGGTGGCGGCTTTCGAACCTCTGAGCATGGTGCGGGTGAGCTTCTTCGGCAAAGAACACACCGAGCTGAAGCGCGTGACCCGCTGCGAATTGGCCTTCAGCCCCCTCACCCTGGGCCACCTGGCATCGAGCCTGGTGATGGCCTGCCTGGCTGACCTGTTCGATCGGGTGGCGCGGGAAGGCGTGGAGGACGACCGGCTCTATCGCCTGCTCAGCGCCTGCGGCCGGGCACTGAAGGGTGATCCCGACAACGCCCTGGGGATCCTGGCCTACGCGGAGCACTGGCTGCTCCACTGCATGGGGCTGCTGCCCCATCCCCGCACCTGTGGCCGGTGCGGAAACGGAACGGCGCCGCTGGTACTGCTCAGCCCCGAGCAGGGCTGGTGCTGCTCGGCCTGCACGCCCGTGGATCCATTGGAGGCGCTGCCCCCGGGGAGCCGGGAGCACCTTCGGCGCCTGCGGACCGGGGGCTCGGAGGTGGCACCCAGGGTGAACCCCGCTGATGGGGCGCAGGTGGCGGTCACCGCGCTCCTCCGGGCCAGGCTGCTCCAGGAACTGGGAGGAGGGCTCCGGAGCTACGACGTGCTCTGGCGGACCTTGTGAGGCTATCCACAGCACTGATTCTTGCCTCCCGGGCCCGCCCGGCCGATGGGATCCCATGGCTGAGGAACAGGGCATGAGTTCGGACAAATCCATTTGGCAACAGGCCGCGGAGTCCAGGTCCGGGGTGAACCTGCTCCTGCTCGCCGGACTTGGCGCGGTGACCTATCTCCTCTTCCGCCATGCCGAAGCACTCAGTCCCGCGGAGGGAGCGGTCCTGGTCATGGCGACCGCGGGTTTGTTATGGACCGGCCTGGCCTGGTGGAACTGGCACTGGAGACTGGCCCAGGAAGGGCCGCTCCTGGACTGGGTGGCACAGATCCGCCGTGGTGACCGGGGGGCCATGGTGCCGCCCGAAGGCCTGCGGAAGCAGGATCGTCAGGTGGTGGAGGCCCTCAACGCGGTGATTGGCGACACGCTGGAAGGCCGGGCCGACCTCGCGGGGCTTCGCCAGGCCGTGGCGCGGGAATGGCGGGACCTGGATGCCCTCCTGGAGGCGATTCAGCAGCACCATGCCATCGCCGTGGCGGCCCGGGACCAGAGCGGGGCGCGGCTGGCGACCCTGGGGCGGGAACTGAAGACCATCCTGGAAGACACCCTTGGCCTTGATCAGATCGAGTTGAATCAACGCCTGCGGGCTGACCAGCATCGGTTCCAGGGGCAGGCTTTCCAGGCCACCCTCGAACAGGTCCGGGCCGGGCTCGATCAGTTCGAGAACCAACTGGAGGAGCTTCGGGATTCCTTCCCCCGGTTACGTCGGGAGGAGGATTCCCTGGGGCTCTTGGCTGATGCGGGGCTTCGGCAGGGTGCGCGCCTGGGTCTGGTCGTGAAGGGACTGGTGGCCCACACCCCGAAACTCGTAGATGAAACCCAGCTGCGCATGGATTGGTTGCGCCAGTTCCGGCAATCTGCCGATGGCGTGCGGGACCAGGCCGAGGCCCTGACCCATCGTCTCGAGAGCTTTCGCGAGGAGGCGCAGGCGCGCATCCGCTCCTTCGCCGAGGCCCAGGGTTCCATGAAGGGGCTTGATCACGGGGCGCAGCAGACCGGCCTGCTGGCGGTGAACGCTGCCATCCTGGCCCAGCAGGGCGGGGGCAGTACCGGACTGTCCGCCATTGGAGGGCGCCTGCGCACCCTGGCCGATCAGACGGCGGAAGGCGCTGCCGACCTGGAGCGCACCATGGGTGCGTACCAGCAGGGTCTGGATCGGGAGACCGCGGGTCTCTGGGATCTGCAGGAAATCGCCCAGTACCTGGTGATGGGCGTCCAGGAATTGCTGCGAACGGTGGGTCGCCTGGACCAGCAGGGCGAGGATCTGGAACGCGCCCTGGAAACCCACCTGGGCCTCGTGGACCAGGTCCGCCAGGCCTCGGAACGCGCCGAGCTTTCTCTCCATGAAGTGGGAGAAAGGGCGGGTGCCCTGGAATCGGCCCTCGTCCGGCAGTGGGGGGTGGAAGCCAAGCTCACGCCCGAACGGGAGCGACTCGCCAGACAGGGGGCCCGTCTCGCAGAGGTTGGGGGCGAGTTGGCGGTCATCAGCCAGAAGAACATCGATGAAGTCTGGGACATCCTCGCCCGCCATCAGGAGATCCGGAAAGCCCCGGCTTATCGCCAGATCACCTCGGGGGAACTGCCCCGGATGCTGGTGCAGTCCGAGGCCGCCGAGCTGGCCTGGAACCGCATCGCCTGGACCCGCGCGCAACGGCGCCCCAGGCTTGCCGAAGGGATCGAATGCCTGCCGCCCCTGGGTCGCTCTGATCCGACCGGTGGAGTGCGGCTGCAGCTTCTGGGGCAGGATGCCCTGGGCGGGCCCGAACCCTCCGCCCTGGAAGCCTGCGTCAGCGATGCGACCGGCCGCATCTGGGAACTCCGGATTCTGGGTTCGCTCAGGACCGAGAGCCACCGTCTGGCTTTGCTGGAACAGCTGAAGGCGAGCCCGCTCACGGCCTGTTTTCCCGGTCTGGACATGCGCATCTCCCCCGAGGGAGCCCAGCTCAGGCTCCCCTCGCCCTATCCCGGGCTGCCTGGATTCCTTTCGGGGCTCGAGCTGGAATTGCCCGTGGAGCCCGGGCTCTGGGGCCATGCCTTCCGGCCAGTGACGCCAAAGATTCCCGCGGTCCAGCGGCTGGCCTGGCTCGGGCCTGAGTCTGGTGGCGGCAGGAGCAACCACAGTCTTCGCCTCATCCACACCTGGGTCAAAGATCAGCCCCAGCACGAGAGTTTCCTACCCTGGTTGCCCTACGCGGGCCATCGGCCCGCCTCCTGCCCGTGGTTAGAGGACCACAGCGTCCCTGAGGAACTGACCGAGCCCTCTCAAGTGCGCTGTCTGGGGCTGGGCGCCGATCCGGCGCTGCTGTTCCCGATCCGGGACCGATTGCTGCAGGCGGGCGCCACCGAAGATCTCGGGGGCCTGACCCTCTGCGCCATCGGCATCGGTCACCCCCATCCGGAAGCCTTGCTGCTGAGGCTGTTCCAGCAGGGTGCGGATCTGGGAGATACCTTCCATCCGGACCTCATTTCCTATCAAGTTCGCCTTCGCGATGAGGTTCTGGGTGGCTCCACTGGGGATCCCTACCGCGCCGCATGGGCCCTGCTGGAGGATCTCCAGCGGGAGGGCTGGGTGATGCCCCTTCCCTGAGTGTGAGATATCTGTGACATATCCCTGGCGTCAATTGCGGTTGCCAGACTTGACAGTCGTTGTCCCACGCCGATACCTGTTGCAAGCGATCTTTGGACCTCCCCCAGACGGTGTGTGATCCAGGGCCCGGGACCGCCACCAACCTGCTTCCGCCTTTGGTGGTTGCGGGGTCCGGGCGAGGCCATAGGCGCCACCCACAGGAGAAGCCATGTTTACCATCGCCTTTTCGCGCGGCCAGAGGCCTGCCTTCACGGACCTGCCGCCCACCCTGCAGCCCGGCGTCATTGCGGCTTCGGCACCAGCCTCGGATCACCTTCGCGTGGCCAGCATCGTCGGCCTCATCTATGGGGTCCTGGTGGCTTCCACCACGGCCCTCTCCACTTTGGCCCCGCACCGGAGCCTGGCCCCGGCCCATCCGCCGGACATCTGGATGCCCGTCATCCTCGATCCTGGGTCTAGCCTCATCCGCCCTGCCTTCCACCCGGCGTTCGTCGGGACCGGGGGAGGGGCCCCCACAGTGGAGCCAGTGACCCAACCTCCAACTCCGGCGGAGGATCCCGGTGCCGCCGCAGCTGGCTTTTCCACTGAGGACCATAGCCGGGACCTGGTAGGGCCAAGCAGCGGCAGCAGCGGCGTCCCCGCCCCCCCGGGGAACCCCGGCGGCGGCCCGTCCCTGGGACCGGTGGCCCAAGACATTCCCGCGGCGGGGCTGACCGTGCTGCGCCAGGTGGACCCGGCCTATCCCGACTTCGCCCGCCGGGCCCGGATTCAGGGCATCGTGGTGCTGTTGATGACCGTGGACGAGTTGGGACAACCCCTGCGGGTTCAGGTGCTGGAAGGCCATCCAGCCTTCCATGAGGCTGCGATCCAGGCCGCGCGGCAGTGGCGCTTCGAACCCGCCCGGCTGGAGGGTCGACCTGTAAGCGCATCCTTCCGGCTCACCCTGAAATTCTCCCTGAGGTGATACCGTGGACCTGTGGATCAGGGCGTCGCTGTCCGCGAGGGCAGAGGAAAGTCCGGGCTCCACAGGGTGCTGGGCCTGGTAACGCCAGGGCGGGGTGACCCGACGGAAAGTGCAACAGAAAACAAACCGCCGATGGCCGGCCAGTGGAAACACAGGGCGGATCAGGCAAGGGTGAAACGGTGGAGTAAGAGCCCACCGCCGGACTGGCAACAGGACGGGCACGGCAAACCCCCCAGGGAGCAAGACCAAATAGGCCGGCGTACCGCGCAAGCGGCGAGGGTTGACCCGACCGAGCCGGCGGGTAGGTCGCACGAGGTGGCTGGCGACATCCATCCCAGAGGAATGACGCTCCACGACAGA
>JBBRZL010000061.1:0-18758 GCA_038236735.1 Holophagales bacterium
ACCCACGGCGGGGCTTGACCCCATCACTTCCAGCGAGATCAACGACCTGATCCTGATGCTCCAGAAGGACCGGGCGATGTCGTCCATCGTGGTCACCCACGAGATCCACAGCGCGGCCACCATCGCGGATCGCGTGGCCCTGCTCGACCAGGGCAGCATCGTGTTCGATGGCACCTTCGAGGCGTTGCAACAAAGTGACGACGCCTTCGTGTCGCGCTTCGTCCAGACCGGCTAGGAGCAGCTCTTTTTCGTGAAGGCGGTTTTATGAAAAAAATGACCCTCCTGGGCTTGTTCATCTTCGGCGCACTGGTGATCCTCTTCGCCGGCGTGTTCGTCATCGGCAACCAGCAGCGGATGTTCACCCGCTCCTTCTACCTGCGGGCCGAATTCACCACGGTCTCCGGCCTGCTGCGCGGGGCCGAAGTCCGCATCGGGGGCGTGCGCAAGGGTACCGTGGACGAAATCCGCCTGCCCTCCCGCCCCGGGGGCAAGGTGCTGGTGGTGATGTCGCTGGATAGCTCTACGCGCAACCTGGTGAAACAGGATTCCGTGGCGGCCATCGAGACCGAAGGCCTACTCGGCAACAAGTTCATGGCCATCTCCTTCGGCAGCCCCGGGGCCCCGGGCGTGAAGGACTGGGACACGGTGGCCAGCGCGCCTCCGCTGGATGTGGCCGACCTGTTCAAGAAGACCAGCGACATCATGGATACGACGCATAGCACCATGAAGCACCTGGAGACCACCTCCGAACACATCGCCACCATCACGGCCCGGGTGGACCGGGGCGAGGGCTCCCTGGGTGCCCTCATCAAGGACCGGGCGCTCTACGACAAGCTCGCCTCAGCCACCAACGACATCGCCGCCACTTCGGGGGACGCGCGCAAGACCGTGGCCCAGGCCCGGGTGGGCGTGACCGCTTTCACGGAAAACATGCAGGCCCTGAAGCAGAACTTCCTCTTCCGGGGCTATTTCAAGGACCGGGGCTACCTGGATGCCACGGAACTGACGAAGTGGGAGCTCGAGACCGTGCCCGTGACCCTGCCCATGAAGAAGTTTCTGCTGGCCGCCGGCGACCTATTCGAAAAACCCGCCACGGTCAAGCTCAAGGACAAGAAGCGGCTCAACGAGGTGGGGACCTACCTCGAGAAGAATCCCTTCAGCCTGGTGCTCGTCCAGGCCTTCACCAGCCTGGCGGGCGAGCAGGAGGAAAACCTGGTCCTGACCCAGGCGCAGGCCATGGTGGTGCGGAACTACCTGGCCGACAAGTTCGAGTTCGACGACTCGAAGCTGAAGACCAAGGGCATGGGCGAGGTGCCGGCCACGATGCCCGGGCAGACCCACTGGATCGAGATCTCCGTCTACGCCCCGGAGAGCGGCAGCTGACCGGAGCGGAACGGAGGCCCGTAGTCGCGTAGGATTGTCCTTGCCCGATCTCCTCACCCCTTTGCTGAGGTTCCGACATGGAAGAAAACCTGCACTCCATGACCAACCTGTTCAACCAGCTCGGGCTGGCCTCCGAGCCGGCGGATATCGAGGCCTTCATCGAGGCCCATCGGCCCTTGGCGGCGGACCTCAAGCTGCATGAAGCGCCGTTCTGGACCCCCTCCCAGGCCACACTCCTGCGTGAGCAAGTGCTCGAGGATGCCGACTGGGTGGGCATCATCGACAAGCTCGACAGCGGGTTGCGGCAGGCGAAAACCGAAGGTACCGATCCTGCTGGCTGAGCCGCCCCCGTCCTCCCGGGATGCTGGAGATCCCCCCCGAATCCGATCCGAACAAGGCCAGCCAGCTCCTCGATATTGAGGGTCAACGGAGAACCATTCACTTTGAGTGGAGGGTCGCTTCATTTTGGTCGTAAAGTCCTTGCGCTGTCCCTGGATAGCACCATTATCGTTATTTTAATTGCTGTTACATGATGGCGCGAACGATGCTTTGTTTATTTCTATGGCCGAACCGTCCCCTCCCAGTAGCCCGAGAATGGTGTCGCCGACGGTCCTTGGTGAGGGTCTCGGTGAGGTCCTTGGCGCCTTTACCTGCACCCGCCTGGAGAACCCGTTAGAGGGCGCTCCCGGAACGCTGATGCTCCAGCGCCACGGGGAGAGCATCTGGAACCGGGAGAACCGATTTGCCGGCTGGACGGATGTGGATCTGTCCGAGCGGGGAAGGAGGCGTTGGTGACCGCCGGTCGGAAGCTGAAAGCACAGGGATTCTCCTTCGACATCGCGTTCACTTCCGTGTTGACGCGCGTCCTTCGAACCCTGGGGATCACGCTTGCCGAGATGGGCCTGACGGACACTGGGCCGTCCGTGCTGAGAAGGATCTGGGCGTGAGCGATTTTCAACTGCAGCGCCTGGGCCTGCTCATGGAACCGGAACCGGGCAATCCCCTGGAGGCTGGAGGTGTCCTGAATCCGGCGGCCATTCGCGGCCCGGACGGTGGGCTCTACCTGTTCCCGCGCCTCGTGGACCGGGGCAACCTCTCGCGCATCGGCATGGCCCGGGTCAAGTTCAATGCGGCCGGTGACCCGGTCGGTGTCGAGCGGCTGGGCATCGCCCTGGAGCCGGAAGCCGAGTATGAGCGACGGCCCGACGGCAGCGGCGGCTGCGAGGATCCCCGCATCACCTACCTCGAACCCCTGCAGCGCTACCTGATGACCTACACGGCCTTCGCCCTCACGGGTCCGCGGATCGCCTTCGCTGTTTCCAAAGACCTGTTCCACTGGCAGCGGCTGGGGCTCGCCACCTTTTCGCCCTTCCGGGGCATCGACTTCGTCCACGTCGACAACAAGGACGCCAGCCTCTTCCCCGTGGCCATTCCCAACCACGCGGGCAAGCTGCAAATGGGCCTCCTCCATCGACCGCTGTTCCGCGGCACGCTGCCCGAGGAGACCGCCTTCAAAAAGCACCCGCGGGCCATGGACCTCAGTCATGAAAGCATCTGGATTTCGTACTGCCCCATGCCCTCTGTGGGCAGTGAACCACAGCACCTGGGCCTGTTCAATTCACACCACCGGCTGGCTTCGCCGGTGTCGCCCTGGGAACTGCTCAAGATCGGCGGGGGCACACCGCCCATCCTCACCAGGCACGGCTGGCTGGTCCTCTACCATGGCGTCAGTGACCTGACGCCGCTCGGCCACGGCGGACCTCCCGAGTTCTGCTATTCGGCCGGTGTGATGGTGCTCTCGAGGGAACATCCCCACGTGGTGCTCTACCGGTCGGCGAAACCGGTGATGACGCCGCTCCTGTCCAGGGAGCTGCATGGTACCGTCGACCACGTGGTGTTCCCCACGGGCATCGACCGGCGCGACGACCTGGGCAGGCCCCAGCGCCTCGACGTCTATTATGGGATGGCCGATAACCGCATTGGCGTGGCCCGCCTGGACGTGCCCGAGCACCTGCCCCCGGGGGCGCCGGCGGATGATCGGGACGAAACGCCCAAAGTGGCCCCTGCGCTGGCACCGAATGTGCCTTCGAAATGACCGGAATGCCCCATCAAACGGATCGAACAACAGGTCATCCGTTTGCATCAAGGCAATCCAAGTAAATTATTTAAAATTAGTAATAAATGGGTTCATGATATGCGTCGGAACCACTTCGAGGGGGCCCCACACGATGACCCGACCACCGGTCTTTCTGCACGATTTCCAGAGCCAGCCGGCCAAGTACCACTCGGACCAGGGCGCCATCCTGGAATGGATCGCGGCGGCCCATGCCCAGGCCGAGCTCACGCTCCAACAACCGGCCACTGAGGAAGAACGGGAAGCCATCATCAAGCGGTTCCGGAAACTGGTGCTGCGTTTCGGCTGCAGCACGGATCGCATCGCCTTCCGGAATTCCTCTTTGGATGACTTCACCCACCGGGACTGGGACAAGATGAGGATCTTCCAGCTGAACCGGTTCCCGTCGGGCAAGCCCTGCGGCGAGCGCAGCCGCTTCTACCGGGAAATCAGCGGCGAGGCCTTCGAGCAGTTCTACGCGGAGGAGACCGAGCCTCCGGCGGTCATGATCCATGTCACCTGCACGGGCTATGTCTCCCCCAGCGGAGCCCAGCGCCTGGTGGCCAGCCGGGACTGGGGCCGTTCCACGGAGGTGATCCACGCCTACCACATGGGCTGCTATGCCTCCATGCCAGCCATCCGCATGGCCGCGGGATTCGTGGAACGGGGCAAGGCCCGGGTGGACATCGTCCACACCGAGCTGTGCACCCTGCACATGGATCCCAGCCAGCACCTGCCGGAACAACTGGTGGTGCAGACCCTGTTCGCGGATGGGCTCATTCGCTATTCGGTATCGCGGCCCGCGAAGGGCGAGACGCTCCGGCAGGGCCTGGAACTGCTCGCCACCCGCGAAGAGATCGTGCCGGGCACCGGCGACGCCATGACCTGGATGGTCTCCGACTTTGGTATGCAGATGACCCTCTCCCGCAAGGTGCCCGACCACATCCGCGCGGGTCTGGGACCTTTTCTCGACAACCTGGCCGCCTCCGCGGAGCTGACCACGGCGGAGCTCTTCGACCACGCCGTCTTCGCCATCCATCCGGGCGGCCCGCGCATCATCGACGAGATCGCAGAACACCTGGGCCTGCGCCCAGAACAGGTGCAAGCCAGCAACACCATCCTGGGGAACTACGGCAACATGTCGTCGGCCACCCTGCCCCACGTGTGGAAGGCCGTACTGGAGGACGAGGCAGTCCAGCCCGGTACGATGATCGTCTCTCTGGCCTTCGGGCCCGGGTTGACCATTGCGGGCGCCATTCTCCGAAAAACTGTGTGAACGGGCCGTACCTCTGGCTCCTGCCCTTCGGCCTCCAGGGCCTGGCCATGGCCATCGACGAATTCGGCTTTCACCACCGCCGCAGCGTGCCTCGCTGGGAATGGCTGGGCCACGCGCTGGACACCGCGGTGTTCCTGGCCTGCCTCATGTGCCCGCTCCTGCTCACGCCGACCTGGCCGCACCTTCGCCTATTTGGAGTCATGGCGGTGGGCTCCTGCCTGCTGATCACCAAGGACGAGTTCATCCACCAGCGCCTCTGCTCCGGTGGCGAGCATTGGCTGCACGCGGTGCTCTTCATCCTGCATCCCGTCGTCCTGGCCGCGACGGGCTTCCTGTGGGTCGCTCTGGGCACCAGCGCCCTGGCGATCAGTCCGGCCCCACTGCCGCTGGGTGCTTGGCTACTCCTGCTGCAAGTCGCCCTCGTAGCCGGCTTCCTGGTGTATCAACTCGTCTATTGGTCCAGCCGCCCGAAGGCGGCGTCTGCTCCCGGCATCGACAACTCCATCTACGACGAGTTGGGGGAACGGTGGTACACGGCCACAGACGATCCTGTCGCCCTATTGCGGGCCGAGTCCCGACTGCGGACCCCCTGGGTGATTGCGGAGCTGGTGGCCCAGTTCGGCCCGCACCCTCTGGCCATCCTGGATGTCGCCTGCGGCGGCGGCTTCCTCGCCAATCCCCTGGCCGTGGCCGGCCACCACGTCACCGGCATCGATCTATCACTGGACAGCCTGGCCGTGGCCGAGCGGCATGACCGCACCGCTTCCGTGGCCTACCTCGCCATGGATGCGCGGGCCCTGTCCTTTCCGGACAGACACTTCGACGCGGTCTGCATGATGGAT
Source organism: Holophagales bacterium (assembly GCA_038236735.1). Taxonomy (GTDB): domain Bacteria; phylum Acidobacteriota; class Holophagae; order Holophagales; family Holophagaceae; genus Geothrix. Next base: position 5,615 of record JBBRZL010000061.1, read on the forward strand.
TTCCTCGAGCACGTGTCCGAACGGGACGAAGTGATCCGAGAGGCGGCGCGGGTGCTGAAGCCCGGTGGTTGCTTCTTCTTCCATACCTTCAATCGGACGCTCCTCAGCAGGTTCATCGCCATCAAGGGCGTGGAGTGGTTCGTCCGGAATACGCCGCCGCACATGCACGTCTATGAACTGTTTCTGAAGCCCGCGGAATTGGTGGCCATCTGCACGCGCCATGACCTGGTGGTCGAGGTCGTACGGGGTGTGCGGCCCCGGGTGTTCAGCCGGGCTTTCTTCGGCCTCCTGTTCAGCGGCCGGGTCTGTGACCCGTTCGAGTTCCTGTTCACCCGCTCCCACCAGATCGGCTACTGCGGGTGGGCCCGGAAAATGGCTTGAGAGTTCAGATCTGTCGGGCCAGCGCGCCGACCGGCTGCCGTACGTTTTGGATGAACCCATTGCTGCCCCAGGCCAGCCAGCTCCGCATGACCTCGTTGAAGGCGGCGGGCTGCTCGATGGCCACCAAGTGCCCAGCTTTGGGGATGAGGTTCAGTTGCGAGCCTGGAATGAGCCTGGCCAGGGCCTCGGCCTTGGCGGGCGGCACGAGGGCATCCTCGGAGCCGGCGACGACCAGCGTCGGCATGCGGATGGTGGCCACCAGGTTCTGGACTTCCGCCGATTCCCCGCCAGTCGTCATGCCCACCAGTACCAGGCCCCGCAAAAATTTGGGGAAGGTGCTGGCGAAGGCCAGGGCGACGAGGCCCCCCATGGCGTGCCCGGCCAGGATCACCGGCCCGGTGACCAGGTATTCCATCAGGGCGTGAAGGTCTTCGACGAAGCGCTGGATGGGGATGGGACCCGCCACGGGCTCGCTCTCCCCGAAACCCCGCAGATCCGGCGCGATGACCCGAAAGCGCGTCTTGAAGGCATCGACCTGCTTCGACCAGACCCCCCGGCTCAAGGGGAAATCGTGGAGGAAGAGGATGGGCAGGCCCTGGCCTTCGTCCGTATAGGCGATCTGGATTCCGTTCACCGTGGCTTTCATGTCGTCTCCTTTTCAACCTTCCGGAGCCTGCTGCACCCGAAAGCCTTGCACAACAACTCGCCTTGTTCAGTGAGCCTTCGGCTCCTTCAACAGGGCGAGCAGGGCCCTGGCGGCGGGTTCGGAAGAAGCTGGATTCTGGCCCGTGATCAACAGGCCATCGCGCACCACGAATGGCGCCCAGTCCGAGGCCTTGGTGTACTGGCCGCCCTCGCCCTTGAGGAAGTCCTCCACCAGGAAGGGGACCACCTGGGTCAGCCCCACCGCCTCCTCCTCAGTGTTGGAAAAGCCCGTGACAGCCCGGCCCTCCACCACGGAAGCACCGGCCGGGGTTACGACATGGCGCAGGACGCCCGGGGCATGGCAGACGGCGGCCACGGGTTTGCCTGCGGCCAGCATGGCTTCGATGAGGGCGATGGAGTTGGCGTCCTCAGCCAGGTCCCACAGGGGACCATGGCCCCCGGGGTAGAAGACGGCATCGAAATCCATTGCAGCGAGCCCGGCCAGTTTGCGGGTGTTGGCCAGCGCCCGTTGGGCTTCCAAATCCGTCTTGAACCGCTGGCCGGAATCGCTCTTGGCGTCAGGCTCATCACTCTTGGGGTCCAGGGGCGGCTGGCCCCCCTTCGGCGAAGCCAGCGTGAGCGCCACGCCCGCGTCCTTGAAGGCATAGTAGGGGGCGGTGAATTCCTCCAGCCAGAAACCGGTCTTCCGGCCTGAATCACCGAGTTCGCCGTGGGAAGTGAGGACCATGAGGATTTTCATACACCGCCCTTGGCAATTGCGTGGAGCGAACCGGTCGTTCCAGATTCTGGGGAGGGGAAAGATGCGATTTGCGCGCCAATGACTAAGAGCCGATGAACCAAGTGCTTGGCGTTCCATCTGCCGGATTGCCGCAAATCTGCGGATCAGGATGAAGGACCCATTCCATCAATCTGGAGGGGGCGAGCAACCCCTCCGGCCTTTATTCGCCGACGGCCAGGTAATACCCCCCACGCTGCCGAACCGTCACGGTGGCTCGGTACAGGGCAGTGAGGTGGGCCGTAGTAAGGACTTGTTCCTTGGGACCATCCAGGAACACGCGGCCCTCCTGCAACAAAATCACCCGCTGGATCTGGGGCAGGATCTCCTCGATGTGGTGGGTCACCAATAGGAGCGTTTTCCCACGCTGTGCGAGGGTCTCCAGCGTTTGCAGGAAGTGGTGCCGGGCCACCAGGTCCAGGCCCGTGGTGGGCTCGTCCAGGAGCAGGGCGCGGGGATCGCGCACCAGGGCCCGGGCGATGAGCACGCGCCGCGCCTCACCCGTGGACAGCTCCTCGAAGGGTTTGGTCGCCAGGTGCGTGGCCCCCATCTGGGCCAGGGCCGCCTCGGCCCGCTGGCGCATGACCGGTGCCACCTGCTGGTGGGAAAACACGCCCTGGCTGGCGAAGAAGCCCGACAGCACCACGTCCAGACCGCTACGCAGGCCGCCGGCCTCCGCACCGAGAAAGGCCTGGTGGAGATCCGCCGACACGATGCCGAGCTGCGCGCGCAGCTCGAAGAGATCCCAGCGCGCCCGTCCCAGGATCCGCACGGGGCTGGCCTCGGGCTGCACCTGCAGCGCGTAGTCCTGCCGCGTCAGCAGCCGCATGAGCGAGGACTTCCCCGAGCCGTTGGGCCCGAGGATGGCCGTGTGCTGCCCTTCCGGGATCTCGAAACTGAGATCCTTCAGCGCCGGCCGGCCCCCGCGCAGCACCGTGGCGTGGCTGAGGGACAGCAGGGGTGGGGTGGGCTGGGCGGATTGTTCGGTTGGCGACATCCCATCATGGTGGCAGGAGGACTTGGTTCCTTGAGAAGGTCCCTGTTCAGCCCTTGAACACGTTCTCTCGGTGCCAGTCGAGAAAGGCTGGATGAGGGTGTTCCTCAGGAGCCATTGGCAGAAGAACCTTCCGATCTGAACGGAGGAGTCCCTCGGCTGCCTGAATCTGATTCAGGTAGGTTCTCGGGAAGTGGTAGCGCAACTCGGGCAGGTCGTCGTAGACCGAACCTACCGACAGAGTGAGCACCGCGTTGGCCATATGCGCCAAGCTACCAGGTCCCCATGACTCACTGGGTGGATACTGGATCACAACCCAGCCTTCGTCGTTTACGGAAAGGCAGCGTCCTTCCATTTCCCGACTGACAAGGTTGGACATGGGGCCCGACACTTTTTGTCCAACCGATGCCACTACTTTTGTCCTCTGGAGCCCCCATGAAGATCGGCCTGCGATTGCCCAGCCTCACCAAGCGCATCGCGGCCCGCACGAGCCCGGCGCGGTGGGTTCGCCACAGTCTTGGGGTCAAGGTCCCACGGGGCTGGGGGTGGCTCACCAATCCCCGGAAGGCCGCCTACAACCGCGTCTACAACCGCACGAGCTTTGGCCTGAAAGGGTGTGGGTGGCTGCTCTTCATCCCCGTGGCCCTCGGGTTCTGGTGGGGGCGCTAGGCGCGGGCGTGGGCTGGGTGAAGTGCAACCACCCCCACACCAGCGCGCCTGCCAGCAGCAGCCAGCCGATGGGTGAGCGGGCGGCGATGCGGACGTCCTGCCAGGAGGGCAGCGCCGCGAAGACCAGGTTCGCCAGCAGGAAGAGCATGGCGGCCTCGGGCCAGCCCAGGGCGGGCTGGCTGCCCAGCCGCCAGAGCAGGAGGCCATAGGCCAGGGGCAGCAGCAGCAGGGGCGCCATGCCCACGAAGAAGGCGTTGTACCAGCGCAGGTGCCGGAAGGCCACGGCGCCCAGCACGAAGCCATGGCCCTCCCGGCGGGGCAGCACGGTGAAATGTACCGGCTGGCCATTGAGCAGCTGGCCCACCAGCCAGTGGCAGGCCTCGTGGCAGAGGGTTCCGGGTAAGGCCAGCAGGGCGCAGAGCCAGAAGGACCGCTTCGCCTGGTTCAGCAGCCAGAGCATGGCGGCCAGACCCGCCAGGTAGACCAGCTCCAGCGACAGGACACCAGCCTTCGGGTTCCAGGAAGGGGACAGCAGGACCGCCGGCCAGTCACTCATCTGCAAGGTCCGTCAGCGGCCCCGGCAGCGGCGCCACCAGCTCCGGCCTGTCGTGGCGCGGGTTGCCCACCGCCGCGCCCACGGGAAAGGCCTCCATGGCCTCGGCCGGATAGGGTCGCAGCAATGCCGCGGCCTTTCGGTTCTCCGGGTCCAGCCAGGCCGCCTGGTCCGCCCTGGACAAGATGGCGGGCATGCGATCGTGGAGTTCGGCCATCAGCGCGTTGGGAGTCGTGGTGATGATGGTGCAGGTGTGCAGCTCGCCCTCGGGCCCGGCCCAGGTGGAAAAGAGCCCCGCGAAGGTGAAGATGCCCGCGCCGCCCCGGGGCCGGATGAAGTAGGGCTGCTTGCGCTTGCCGCGCGCCTGCCATTCGAAAAAGCCGCTGGCGGGGATGAGACAGCGCCCGTGGCGAAAGGCTCCGCGAAAGGTGGGCTTGGCCTCGATGCCCTCGGCCCGGGCATTGATGGGCCGGGGACCGTCCATGGGCGCCTTGGCCCAGCTGGGCACCAGACCCCACTGGGCCAGCTCCGGCACCCGCTGCCCCTTCTCGGGCCGCACCACGATGACCCACTGGCCCGGGGCGATGTTGTAGCGCCGCTCCTCGTGAAAGCCGGCCAGCAGCTCACAGAGGGTGCCATCGGCCAGCTCCTGGGAGGTCGCATAGATGGAGAACCGTCCGCACATGCCCCCAGCATAGCCATATGGGGCGCCGGGGGCCCGCCGTTTCGAGGCCTGTGGATTGGACAATCCATGTCCAGCTCGGGCCATGGAACGGGCGGGTGATCCGCGGCTCCTGGGTGGATGAAAGGTCTCCGGACAACCATGGCCCCTTCCTGCTCTGGCCCAGCCAGGACCCGCACCGGGCGGAGGCTGTGACCAGGCGGGAGGCAGGGTCCGGCACGGGGGCCTGGTACCAGCGCCGGAAGGTCGTCAAACCTGATCCTGCCATCAGGTTTCATCGCTGCATTTATGGTTCATTGATGGTTCCGCTCGGCGCTATGCTAGGCCTCCCTTTCAAGGAGACCTCCATGCATTGCACTCGCATCGCGTTGGCCCTTCTGCTCGTCGGCGGCCTCGTTGCCGCTCAGACCCCCACCCCAAAGGCCGTGGTGGACAAGGCCCCGACCGCCGGCCAGGTGATGGACCGCTCGCTCACCAACTTCGAGCACGAATTCGTCCCCGCCGCCGAGGCCTTGGCCGAGGACAAGTTCGGCTTCGCCCCCACCGGTGGTGAATTCAAAGGCGTGAAGACCTTCGCGGAGCAGGTGCGCCACATCGCCTCTGCCAACTACCTGTTCGCGGCCGGCATCGCGGGTGAGAAGGCCCCGGCGGACCTGGGCGGCGACAATGGCCCCGAAGCGCTCAAGACCAAGGCCGAGATCCTCAAGTACCTGAAGGACTCCTTCGCCTACGCCCACAAAGCCTTCGCGGGCATCACGGACGCCAACGCCACCACCACCATCCCCACGCCCTGGGGCAAGGGCACCACCACGCGCCTGGGCCTGGCCACCCTCACCGTGGCCCATGGCTTCGATCACTACGGCCAGATGGTCGTCTACCTGCGCCTGAACGGGATCATCCCCCCCGCCAGCCGCCCGTAATCAATAATCAAACATGCCCATCCTCCGCCCTATTGCCACCCTCTGCCTGGGGGCCCTGGTCCTGCTTCGGGCCCAAGTGCCCGTGCGCAACGCGGCGGAGTTGCAGAAGCAGTTGGACCGCCTGCAGGTGCTGGGGAGCGTGCTGTACATCGCCGCCCATCCCGATGACGAGAACACCGCCGTGCTGGCCGCCCTGTCCAAGGGCCGCAACCTCCGCACAGCCTACCTCTCCATCACCCGGGGGGGCGGGGGCCAGAACCTCATTGGTCCCGAACTGGGTGACGGCCTCGCGGCCATCCGCACCCAGGAGCTGCTGGCCGCGCGGCGCCTGGACGGGGCCGAGCAGTTCTTTACCTCAGCCGTGGATTTCGGCTACTCCAAGACCGCGGAGGAATCGCTGCGGATCTGGAACCACGACAAGGTGCTGGGCGACGTGGTGCGCACCCTTCGCACCTTCCGGCCTGACGTGATCCTCACGCGCTTCCCGCCGGACGAGCGGGCGGGACACGGCCACCACATGGCCTCGGCCCTGCTGGCCATCGAGGCCTTCCAGGCCGCCGCCGATCCGAACCGCTTCCCGGAGCAGATCAAGGCAGGCCTCCACCCCTGGCAGGCCACACGGCTGCTGTGGAACCACTACCGTTTCAGCGACGATGCGCCCAAGCCGCCACCTGGCAGCACTCTGCTGGAGTTGGGCGCCTTCGACCCCCTCCTGGGCAAGTCCTACGGCGAGCTGGCCGCCGAAAGCCGCAGCCAGCACCGCAGCCAGGGCTTTGGCGTGCTGGCCCAGCGGGGTCAGCGGGAGGAGAGCTTCGAGTTGCTGGCGGGGCGTCCCGCCAGGGGGGATCTCTTCGAGGGCATCGACCTCGGCTGGACCCGGTTCCCCGGCACCGGCAACGTGGCCGCCCTGCTGCATGAAGCCCGCACAGGTTTCCGCCCTGAGCATCCCGCTGCCAGCCTGCCCCCGCTGCTCCGCGCCCTGCAAGCCCTGCGCGACCTGCCCGCGAACCTCCAGCCGGAGCCCCTGGTCCAGACCAAGGTGGCCGAAGTGGAGGAGGCCCTCCGCGTCGCCGCCGGACTCTGGGTGGAGGCCATTGCCGATCGCCAGCGCCTGGCGCCTGGCGCCCCTTTCATGGTGAACGCCGTCGTACTGCCCCGCGGCGGCAGTTCCCTCGCACTGGAAGCCCTCAACCTCGAAGCCGTTCGGCCCGAAGGCACCCGCGTCCTAGAGGCCCGCAAGGTGGGCACGGCCCTGTCCGACAATACGCCCAGCAAGGTGACCTTCAACGTCACGGTGCCTGCGGACACGCCCCTCAGTGAGCCCCACTGGCTCGGCGGTCCTGGCGCCGACGTCTGGGTGGGTCGGCCCGAGTCGCCGGCGCCCTTCCGCCTCCGGGCCCGCCTGGGACTGCCTGGGGGCAGCTTCGACGTGGTGGTGCCCGTGCAGTTCCGCTTCCGCGATCCGGTGCTGGGCGAGCGCTACCAGCCCCTGGCCGTGGTGCCCGCCGCGTTGGTGAACCTCGAGGAGAATGTGCAGATCTTCGCCGGGCCCGCCGCACAGGAGGTGCGTCTGAAAGTCAGCGCCGGCGCCGCCAGCGTGGCGGGTCACGTGCGGCTTCAGGTGCCCGCCGCCTGGTCGGTGGAACCCCGCGAGCGCGCCTTCGCCCTCACGCGCATCGGCGCGGAGCAGGCATTGTCCTTCCGCCTCACGCCTCCCCCCTTGACGGCTTCCGGGGAACTGCGCGCCGAAGTGGACATCGGCAACGGCTACACCACTGCCCACAGCCTCGTGAAACTGGACCACCCGCACATCCCCCTGCAGACACTGCTGCCCGAGGCCAAGGTCCGCCTGGAGCGTTTCGACCTGAAGCACAACGGCCACCGCATCGGCTACGTCATGGGGGCCGGTGACGAGATCCCCCAGGCCCTGCGCCGCATCGGCTACGAGGTGGTGCTGCTCTCCGACGAGGCCCTGGGCCGGGAGGATCTCGCTGGCTTCGACGCCATCGTGCTGGGCATCCGCGCCTACAATACGCGCCCCGCCCTGCTCACCCTCAAGGAGCGCCTCCACGCCTATGTGGCCGCGGGCGGCACCGAGGTGGTGCTCTACACGGTGAACACGGGCTTCCCTGGCATCAACGCGGCCATGGTCACCGACGCCATCGGCCCCTTTCCCTTCAAGGTGGGCCGCAAGCGCGTCACGGATGAGACAGCGCCTGTCCACTTCCTCCGGCCCGGCCACGCGCTCTTCCACTGGCCCAACGAGATCACCGCGAAGGATTTCGACGGCTGGATCCAGGAGCGCAGCCTCTACCACGCTGAAGGCTGGGGCGCTCGCTACGTGCCCCTACTGGGCATGGCGGATCCCGGCGAGGCTGAGGACCAGGGCGCTCTGCTCGTGGCGAAGCACGGCAAGGGCTGTTACGTGTACACGGGCCTCGCCTTCTTCCGGCAGCTGCCGGACGGTGTGCCCGGCGCCACGCGCCTCTTCGCCAACCTCCTGGCCCTGGGGCATGCCCGTGACTGAGCCTGACAAGGAAGGTGTTCCGCCTCTGCTGGGCTCCTGGAAGCGGATCTACGCCCTGGTCCTGGGTGAGCTGGTGCTGTGCATCCTGCTCTTCCGGCTGTTCTCCTGGGCCTTCTCGTGAGCCGCCTGGACTGGTTCGTCCTGGGCGCCGCCCTGCTCTTCGTGGTCCTGTGGGGCCTCTACAAGGGGCGCGGCGCCACCACGGGCGAGAGCTACATCGGCGGGGGCCGCGACCACCGCTGGTGGCTGGTGGGCCTGTCCATCATGGCCACCCAGGCCAGCGCCATCACCTTCCTATCCACGCCGGGCCTGGCCTACGTGGACGGCATGCGCTTCGTGCAGTTCTACTTCGGCATGCCCCTGGCGGCGGTGGTCCTCTCGGTCACGCTCATCCCCCTCTATCACCGGCTGAAGGTATCCACGGCCTACGAGATCCTGGAGGCCCGCTTCGATCTGAAGACGCGGCTCCTGGCGGCCATCCTCTTCCTCATCCAGCGGGGCCTCGCGGTGGGCCTCACCATCTTCGCGCCGGCGCTGGTGCTCTCGGTACTGCTGGGCTGGAGCATCCACGCCAACATCCTCCTGGTGGGCGTGCTGGTCATGCTCTACACCGTGACCGGTGGCACCAAGGCCGTGGCCTGGGCCCACAGCTCCCAGATGGTGATCATTGCCGGCGGCATGCTCCTGGCTGGGGTCATGACCGCCCACCGCCTGCCCGCCCACGTGAGCTTCAGCGACGCCCTGCACGTGGCGGGCGGCCTGGGGCGCCTCAACGTCATCGACACGCACTTTGACGTCAACAACCGCTACAACCTCTGGTCCGGACTCATCGGCGGCTTCTTCCTCATGCTCTCCTACTTCGGCACGGACCAGTCCCAGGTGCAGCGCTACCTGGCGGGCAGCGACCTGACGCAAAGCCGCCTGGGCCTGCTGCTGAACGCGATGCTCAAGGTGCCCATGCAGTTCCTCATCCTGCTGCTGGGCGCCCTGGTCTTCGTTTTCTACCAGTTCCAGGCGCCGCCCCTCTTCTTCAACCCGGGCCCCGTGAGGCAGGTGCTGGCGGGCCCCGATGCCGCCGCCTACCGTGCCGTCGAAGCCAGGTTCGCCCAGGCCCGGGCCGGGCAGAGCCAGCAGGCCGAGGCCTATGTCACGGCCCGGCACGGCGGCGATGCGGCACTCATCGCCGCGAACAAGCAGCGGCTGCAGCAGGCCCAGGCCGAGAGCGAAACGATCCGACGGGAGGGCGTGGCCCTCATCGAGAAGGCCAACCCCGGCACGAATCCCAGCGACGTGAACTACATCTTCCTGGCCTACGTGCTGGGCAGCCTGCCCGTGGGGCTGGTGGGCCTGGTCATCGCCGCGGTGTTCTCGGGCTCCATGTCGTCCATGTCCGGGGAGATCAGCGCCCTGGGCGCCACCACAGTAGTGGATCTGTGGCGGCGGCTCATCGGTGGCAGCCAGGGCCAGCGGGAGGTGTGGGTGGGCCGCCTCGCCACCTTCGCCTGGGGCTGCTTCGCCATGGCCTTCGCGGAGTACGCGGCCCGGCTGGGCTCCCTCATCGAGGCTGTGAACATCCTCGGCTCGCTGTTCTACGGCACCATCCTTGGCATCTTCATCACGGCCTTCTACGTGAAGCGCGTCCAGGGCGGCACGGCCTTCTACGCGGCCCTCGTGGCGGAAGTGGGCGTGCTGGCCTGCTTCAAGTTCACCCAGATCTCCTTTCTCTGGTACAACCTCATCGGCTGTGTGGCCGTGGTGGGCCTGGCCTGGGCCTTCAGCCTCCTGCGTCCCCCAGCGCAGGAAGCCGCCCCGGGCCAGTAGCGGGCGGTCCCGGCGCCGAAGTCTGGGCCGGGGCTGCCGAAACGCCCGCCCCCCGCCGCCGAGCGGCTTCGTTCAACCTAACCGCCGACTTATACGTTTAGCGGGCGACCCAGGCGCCATCGACCGGTATCGCGGCGCCCGTCAGGTTCGCGCCGCCTTCGCCACTCAGGAAGACCGACAGGGCTCCCAATTGCTCCGGCGTGGTGAAGCGAACCGTCGGTTGCTTCTCCGACAACAACCGGCGTTCAGCCTCTGCGACGGAAACCCCCTCGTTGTTCGCTCGCGCGTCGATCTGCGCCTGAACCAAGGGAGTCAGCACCCAGCCCGGGCAGATGGCATTGCAGGTGATGCCGGTTTCCGCGGTTTCCAGGGCCACCACCTTGGTCAGGCCGACGAGCCCGTGTTTGGCCGCCACATAAGCGGCTTTGTGGGGCGAAGCGACGAGGCCATGGGCCGATGCGATATTGATCACGCGACCCCATTGACGCTTCTTCATCCCCGGCAGGGCGGTGCGGATGGTATGAAACGCCGAGGAAAGATTGAGGGCGATCAGAAAGTTCCAACGATCGACCGGAAAAGTTTCGACCGGCGAGGTGAACTGGATTCCGGCATTGTTGACCAGGATGTCGACCGCGCCGAAACGCTTCTCGGCGTTGGCCACCAATCGCTCGCATGCTTCGCTGTTCGACAGGTCCGCCCGCTCATATGAAACGTCGACAGCGAATTCCTCGGAGATGGCGGCTCGCAGTTTCTCCGCATCGGCGGCCCCGCGGGAACCGTTCAGGACGACATTGGCCCCTTCGGCGGCGAATGCCCGGGCAATGCCCAGGCCGATACCGCTGGTGGAACCGGTGACAACGACCGTACGTCCCTGCAACATAATAGACCTCATTGGCGTTATGCCTCACGAACTCCGGGGCCGCAGGGCCAGTGCTTTCTTCACGCGCTCCGGTGTCATGGGCAGCTGCAGCAGCTGCACGCCTAGGGCATCGTGGATGGCGTTGGCCAGGACGGCGCCCATGACGACGATGGCGGGCTCGCCGCCACCCTGGGCCGGCGTCGCCGGATTCTCAATGAGGATGGTCTGGATCTCCGGGATCTGGGAGAAGCGGGGGATCCTGTAAGTATCGAAGTTCTCATCCAGGACTTGGCCATCCTTGAAGCGGACTTCCTCCAGGAGGGCATAGCCCACGCCCATGGTGATGCAGCCTTCGATCTGCTGGCGGGCGCCTTCGGGATTCACCACCACGCCCATGTCCTGGGCCAACACGACGCGCTTCACCTGCACCTCGCCGGTCTTCCTGTCCACGGCCACTTCGGCCATGGCCGCCACCAGCGTGTCCCGGTGGTTGGCACAGGCCAGGCCGAAGCCCCGACCGCTGGGGCCGACCCTGGGTGTCCAGCCAAAGGCCTTGGCCGCAGCCTGGAGCACGGCGAGCATCCGGGGCTCCTTCAAGTGCCGCAGGCGGAAGGCCAGCGGGTCCAGGCCGGCCTTGGCAGCGAGCTGGTCCATGTGGGATTCCTTGGCGAACACGTTGGTGTTGGCCGCGGGGGCCCGCCAGGCGCCCACCGCGAAGGGGTGGAAACCCGCGGGCCCGCCCCCCATCCAGGTGCCCGCGGAGGTGATCCGCTGGTGCGGGATCTCGTACATGGTCTCCGCCTCGGATTCGCCGGCGGCCACGACGTGGTGTTCCCAGAAGGCGATGTGGCCACCCTTATCGAGGCCGGAGCGGATCTTGATGACGGCGGCGGGACGGAAACTGTCCAGGAAGAACTCCTCCTTGCGGCTCCAGGTGACTTGCACGGGCGCTCCCGCCATCCGAGCCACACGTGCGGCTTCCAGGGCCTGGGGGGCGCCGCCCTTGCCGCCGAAACCGCCACCCAGGAAGGGCGTGATGACGCGAACCTTCCGGGCGTTCAGGGCGAAGGCCTTGGCCAACTGGCTGCGCAGCAGGAACGGCGCCTGGGTGGAGGCCCAGACTGTGAGCCGGCCCTTCTCCCACTGGGCCACCGCCGTATGGGGCTCCATGGGCGCGTGGGCCACGTAGCCGTCGAGGTAGGTGGCGTCCAGCCGGTGGACGGTCATGGCCTCGCCTGCTTTCAAATCACCCTTGCTGGCCAGTTCCCTGGCGGGGGGCGCGGCCTTGAGCAGGTGCTCGAAGATGTTCTGGTTGTCCAGCCTGGAGGGCGAGGGCTGGAAGGTGGCCTTGAGGCGGCCCAGGGCCTCCCGGGCCAGATCGGGCCGGGCGTGCAACACGGCCACCAGGTCCCCGTCACGGATCACCTTCACCCCGGGCAGCTGCGCCGCTGCGGACACATCCACGGAGAGCAGCTTGGCGCCATGCGCAGGCGGGCGCAGGAGGCAGGCCTGGAGGGTGCCGGGGGGCACGATGTCCGCTGAGTACTTGGCGCCGCCTGTCACCTTCAGGCGACCGTCCAGGCGGGGCGCGGCCTTGCCCACGAGGGTGAACTCGGACACCGGCTTCACTTTCACGGCCTGCAGGTGCCGCTCGATCCGCTTGCCCTGGACCAGTTCGCCGTAAGTCACCTTGCGGGCGGGGGCGCCCACCACGGAGACCACGCCCCCCTTCACCTGCAGTCGTGCCGCGGGCACGCCGAGCCGCTCGGCGGCCAGCTGCACGAGGATGGCACGGGCTTCCGCCGCGGCCCCACGCAGCACCGGGCCGAACTGCCAGATGCTGAGGGAGCCCCAGGTGCCGCCATCCCAGGGACAGAGGTCCGTGTCGCCCATGAGCAGGTCCACCCGCTCCAGGGGCAGGTCCAGCTCCTCGGCGGCCAGCATAGCCAAGGCGGTCATGTTGCCTTGGCCCATCTCGACCTTGCCCACGAAGCAGCCCAGCCGGCCCTCGGGGCCGATCCGAAGGTAGGCGTTGAAGTCCTTGGGGTAGCCGGAGAGTTCGGTGGGCAGCTTCTCCGGCTCTTGGAAGTCCGCAGACACGGGGAAGGCAATCAGGAGGCCAAATGCCCCGGTGGCCTTGAGAAAGTCGCGCCTCTTCATTGGGCACCTCCTGCGCCCAACCTCTTCGGGGCGGGCCTTCGGCCCGTGGCCCTCCGCTCCTGCTTCGGGCTCATTGGGCACCTTCTGCGCCCAACCTCTTCGGGGCGGGCCTTCGGCCCGTGGCCCTCCGCTCCTGC
>JBBRZL010000062.1:0-18328 GCA_038236735.1 Holophagales bacterium
AAAAAGGGGTGCATCTGCACCCCTTTTTCTGGTCGGGGCGAGAGGATTCGAACCTCCGACCTCTCGGTCCCGAACCGAGCGCTCTACCAGGCTGAGCCACGCCCCGACGAAGGTTCGAATGTACTCGAATCCCGAGGTGGCGTCCAGCTTCGGTCTATTCGGACTCCAGGCCGAGCCGGACACGCTCCTTGTGACGGGCTTCGAGCAGCCGCAGGGCGCGGCGCAGCGGGTCCGGGTCCTTGACGGGTGGTGGTGTATCGACGGGTGGGTCGCAGGGGGCGATCTGGAGGCCGACGAGGTTTAGGCCCAGGGCCCGGTGGATGCGGTCGCGGATCTGGGGCCAGACGGCGGCGGCGGCTTCGCGCAGGGGCGCGATGCGGGATAGCTCCCAGCAGCCCATGACGAGGACATCCCGTTCGACGCGCAGGGGACGGGTGCGGCTCGCGAGGGCGGGGCCCACGACGAAGGGCCAGGCCTGGCGCAGGCGGGCCTCAGCCTTCTGATTCGGCAAACGGGCGCCGATGGGCACCAGCCGCAGGGCGCGTCTCATGGCGTCCAGCGGGGCGGGGGCAGGGGCGCGCAGGCCCTTTCGCCGTTGAGAAGGATGGGGGCGGCCAGGGTGGGCACCATGGTGCTGGTCTCTTCCTCGAACAGCGGCTGCAGCAGGTTGTGGAGGTTGCCACCTTCACGGAAGAGCACCTCGTCCACGGTGCGCACGCGGCTGGCGGGGATGGCGTTGGCCTCGCACATGGCCAGCACCTCCGCCACGGTACTGGTCTGAGTGCGGGCCTCGATGAGGGCGACGAGCTCTTCGCGATCCCGCACTCTCCCGCGGTTCTTCTTCCAGTCGGGGCGCGCCTCCAGGTTCAGTCCCAGCCACAGGGCCAGCACCTCGAACTGGCGATCGCTGCCCACTCCGATGGCCACGTCCCCGTTGCTGCATAGGAAGGACTGGTAGGGCACGATCTGGGGATGGGCGTTGCCCCAGCGTCGGGGTGGTGTGCCGCTCATGAGGGCGCCGGCCGCCACGTTCACCTGACTGGCGAGGGCGACCTCCATGAGCGGGATCTCGATGTGGAGGGCTTCGCCGGTGCGCTCCCGGTGGAGCAGGGCCGCCTGGATGCCGTTGGCGCAATAGAGCCCCGCCAGCACGTCCACCAGGGCCACGCCCACCTTCATGGGCCGGCCCTCGGGTTCCCCGGTGATGGCCATCCAGCCGCTTTCAGCCTGGATGATGAAGTCGTAGCCCGCGCGGCGGGAGGCGGTGACGTCGGAGGCAAAGCCCCGCACCGAGGCCAGGATGAGCTTCGGAAACCTCGCGTGGAGGCGCTTCCAGCCGAGGCCCAGACGATCCGCGGAATCCGGGAGAAAATTCTCCACCAGCACGTCTGCCTCTTTCAGCAGGTCGAAGAGGGTCTCCCGGCCCTGGTCCATGTGCAGGTCGACGGTGCGGCTGACCTTGCCGCGGTTGGCGCTGCGGAAGTAGGCACTTTCCCCTGATTCGCCATCGAAGGGCGGGCCCCAGCCCCGGGTGGGATCGCCAGTGGGAGGCTCCAGCTTCTGCACCTCTGCACCCAGGTCCGCCAGCAGCTGGGTGGCGAAGGGACCTGCGAGCACGCAGGACAGGTCTACGATCCTGAAGTGGGATAGGGGCTTGGGCATCGTGACGGAATCTCCAGGGTTCAGCCTACTTCACCTTGGAGTCACTCCTGGAGCGGGGAATCAGCTGGCGGCGATCGTCCGTCGATAGGCGGCGCTCAAAGTGGCGGCGATCTCCTGGGGATCGTGCCCCAGAAAATCCTGGCGCTGCATGAGGTGTACCAGTTGCCCGTCCTTGAAGATGGCGGCCTGGGGGCTGGTGGGCATGGCGCCCTCGAAGTATTCCCGGGCCTGGGCCGTGGCTTCCGTCTCCATCCCGGCGAAGACTGTGACCAGGTGATCGAAACGCAGGCCCTGGGACCGCAGGGCCTCGGCGACACCGGGCCGGGCACCGGCGGCGGCGCAGCCACAGACGCTGTTCACCAGGAGCAGGGTGGTGCCGGGCCGCAGAAGGGCCGCGTCCACCTGGGCGGGGGTCAGGAGCTGCTCGAAACCGACCTGCACCAGCTCATTGCGCATGGGTGCGACCATGTGTTCGGGGTAGTTGGACAAGCGAACCTCCAGTGGACTTCTGATATTCAAAGTTTACCAATCAAGTCAAGATTGATCCAGACCTGTCCCTGGGAGAAGCCATGCGATTGATGCTGTTGGGTGGAAGCCTCCGGCCGGAGTCCTTGAACGCGCGCCTCCTGCGCCATTTGGCGGAGGGGTTGGAGGCACGTGGGCACGAGGTCACGAGCTGCACGGGAGAGGCTCTGCGCCTGCCACTCTACGAAGAGGGTCTCGTCCCCACGGCTGCCATCAGGACCCTGTATGAAACAATGGGCGGGGTCCAGGGGTTGGTCATCGTTTCACCGGAGTACAATGCGGGCATTCCCGGCCACCTGAAGAATGCTGTGGACTGGCTCAGCACCCTGAAGCCCAGCCCATGGACCGGCCTGCCCGTGCTGCTTTGCGCCGCGAGTCCCGGGGCCCTCGGGGGCGCCCGGGCCCTCATCACCTGGCGGACCACCCTGGCCAACATGGGCGCGCTGGCCTTTCCAGAGGCGATCGCGGTGCCCCACGCGGATCAGCAGCTGGACGGGAACGGGGCCCCCACGGACCCCCGCACAGCGGCCTTCTTACCCAGAGTCTTGGACGCGTTTCTCACTCTGGTGGCGCAGCTGAAGGGCTGAGTTCGTGAGACCCTGGACCATCCTTTCGGAGCCGTCATGACGTCCTTCTTCAAGAGTTTCTTTGCAACCCTGCTGGCCCTGGTCGTGGCCGGGGGTCTTGCCTTTGTGCTGTTCATCGGCCTGGTGGCGGTCCTGGGCTCCTCGGGCAAACCCACGGTGCCGGGCAAGGCCGTACTGGTCTTCGACCTGGGCACCAGCCTTACGGACGGGGAGCGGGATCCCGATCCCGGCGAAGCTCTCAGCGAGGCCCTGGGCGGCGGTGGCGGACACAGCCAGGCCCTGCCGGCGGCCATCGAAGCCCTGGACCGCGCCGCTGCCGATTCCCGCATCACGGCCCTGTTGCTCACCGGGAACCTGCAGGGCGCAGGCCCCGCGCAGCTGCACGAACTGCGGGCCGCCATCCAGCGGTTCAAGGCCAAAAAGCCGGTGCTGGCCTACAACCTGGGCTGGAGCAAGCGGGACTTCTACCTCGCGGCAGGGGCCACGACGGTGTTCATGAACCCCTTCGGCGAACTGGAGGTGAATGGCTTGGCCAGCGAGCCCATGTTCTTCGGCGCGGCCTTCAAGAAGTACGGCATCGAGGTGCAGGTTACCCGGGTAGGCAAGTACAAGAGCGCCGTGGAGCCTTTCATCACCGACCACATGAGTGATCCCAACCGCGAACAGGTCCAGAAGCTGCTGGATGACATCTGGGATGAGTGGAAGGAGACTGTCGCCAAGGATCGCAAGAAGACCCCAGCCGACCTCCAGACCATCGCGGACGAGCAGGGTTTGGTTGAAGCGGAAGAAGCCAAGAAGCTGGGCCTGGTCGATCGCATCGCGCCCTATGACGAAGTGCTCGACGAGCTGAAGCAGCTGGCTGGCAAGCAGGCCAAGGACAAGGATTTCCCCCAGATCACCCTGGCCACCTACGCGGGCATTCCCGGCGAGGCCAAGACCGGCAAGACGCGCATCGCCGTGCTGGTGGCCGAGGGTGAGATCGTGGATGGCGAGGGCAAGTCCAGCCAGATCGGCGGCGAACGCCTCAGCCGCGAACTGCGCCGCCTGCGCCTGGACGAGCGGGTCAAGGCGGTGGTGCTCCGGGTGAACAGTCCCGGTGGTAGCGCCTCGGCTTCGGAACTCATCCAGCGGGAAGTCATCCTGACCAAGAAGGTGAAGCCCCTGGTCGTGTCCATGGGGCATCTGGCGGCCTCGGGCGGCTACTGGATCAGCACCTATGGCGATCGCATCTTCGCGGAGTCCAGCACCATCACCGGTTCCATCGGAGTCTTCGGACTGCTGCCCAACGTGAAGAAGCTGGCTAACGAGCACGGCATCACCTGGGACAGCGTCCAGACTGCGAAACTGGCCAATCCCATGACCTTGACCCGTCCCAAAAACGAGCTGGAACTGAACCGGATTCAGGGCGTAGTGGACCACATCTACGAGCAGTTCGTGGCCAAGGTGGCCGAGAGCCGGAAGTTGAAGGTCGAGACTGTCAAGGAGATCGCCCAGGGCCGAGTCTGGTCCGGCCGGGAGGCCGTGAAACTGGGCCTGGTGGACGAGCTCGGCGGCCTGGGCGAGGCCCTGAAGCACGCCGCGAAGATGGCCAAGGCCGGGAATGACTTCTACGTGGTGGGCCCGGAACGCGAACCCGATGCCTTCAGGGATCTGCTCAAGAACCTCGGCCAGGGCAAGCCCCGCAAGCTGGCCAAGCCCGGCCCGGTGGACGCGCTGGCCGATGCCTTCAGGATCCAGTTCGAGCACCTCTCCGCCCTGAATGATCCTCAGGGCGTCTATGCCCGAATGCCCTTCGAGCTCGACCTGAAATAACCCTCATGGATTCGTCCTCCTTCGTTTCGGCCATTGTCCTGCTGGTCCTGGTCACGGATCCCCTGGGCAACATTCCGATCTTCATCGGGATCCTGCGCCAGGTAGATCCGGCCCGGCGGCAGCGGATCATCGTCCGCGAGGTGCTCTTCGCCTTCGCGATCCTGGTCTTCTTCGCGCTCTTCGGCCAGCGGGTGCTGAAGCTCATGCACCTCACAGACACCTCGCTGGGCATCGCCGGGGGCGTCATTCTCTTCCTCATCGCCCTGAAGATGGTCTTCCCCCAGCCGGAAGGGCGGGCGGCTCACCCCATCCACGGGGAGCCCTTTCTGGTGCCTCTGGCCATCCCCTTCATCGCCGGACCCTCGGCCATTGCCACGGTGCTGCTGCTGGTGAGCCGGGAGCCCCATCGCCTCTGGGAATGGCTGGGCGCACTGTCCGTCGCCATGGTCATCTCGGCCGTGGTGCTCGGCTTCGCGGAGAAGATCGCCGATTTCCTGGGCGAGCAGGTCACCCTGGCCTTCGAGCGGCTCATGGGCCTGGTGCTGACCGCCATCGCCATCGAGATGCTGCTGGCCGGCATCCAGAAGTTCGTGCTGCAGATCCGGGCGGCCTAGCCCTTCCGCTTGAGGCTGAGTTCCAGGACGAAGGATGCTACGGGCTCGAAGCTGCCGTCCGGGGCCTTCACGGCCGCCTGGATGGCCATGGGCTCGGTGATGCGGTATTCCGAGGCCAGGGCCCGCCGCACCTGATCGCGGATGGCCTCGCCGTCCTCGCAGATGAAGTAGACGGCGCTTTCGGGGCGCTTGAGGAAGGTGGCCTGGAAGGCCTTGAAGACCAAGGAAACCTGGCCTCCGGAGCGCCTGATCTGGTCCATGGCCAGCAGGCCCCCGGCGCAATCGGCGCCGATGGCGAGGGCCCCGAAGTACATGGAGCCGAGGTGGTTCCGGGTCCACCGGCGCAGAGGAACGCGAACCACGCAGCGGGTCTCGCTGAGTTCGACCACGGTGGGACGCACCGAGGCCAGCAGGGGGATCTTCAGCCAGCCGAAGAGGCGCAGGCCCCAGGTCTGCTTGAAGCGCTCCAGAGCAGCGGCCACGGTTCAGTCCCCGACCAGGTTGACGTCTAGCAGGCCCTCGGGCGGATCAAGGTCCAGGCGGCGATGGGGCAGGTCCAGGGTCCACCAGGTCTTGATGTAGGGGATGTCGCGTTGTCCGGTCCGGCCGGGCCGCAGATCCCGCATCACCACCATGTCGTAGCCGGCGGGACCGGATTCCAGGCGCAACACCTCGCCCACTTTCTGGCCGGTCACAAAGACCTCGCAGCCCACCCAATCATGGCGGAAACTCTGGCCTTCACCCAGCTCGGCCGCGGCCTCGGGCATCCAGAGGGCCCAGCCCTTGAACGGTTCCGCAGCGGTGCGGTCTGAGAGGTCCGTGAAGGCGAGGCAGGGCCGTTCCTGGTGCCAGCGGAAGAGACGGAGGGTGGCCGCCCGGGCGGGCGGCACCGCCTCGCCCTGTTCCAGATCCTGTTGCGGCGGGGCCAGGATCAGGCCCTTCATGCCCAGCAGACGATTGGGCTCGTCCATGAGCGAGTGGAATAGGAACTCACCTTTGAGCCCCTGGATCTTCGCAAGCTGGCCTGCGAGCAGCATGATCTGGCTCCAAGACTTCCAGGGTGGGTTCATCCCGCCCTGGAGGTGGGGGCCCGGGGGGACTTCGCGAGCAAAGCGAGCAGGCGGTCCCCTCGGACGATATCAAACCTCGTCTTCGTCGTAGAGTTCCAGGTCTACGCTCAAGCCGGCCTTTTCGCCAGCCGTCTTGCAGAGGGTGCGGAGGGCCGAGATCATGCGCCCGTGCTTGCCGATGATGCGGCCGCGGTCTCGCTGGTCAGCGTAGACCAGCACGTCGCGCTTGCGGCCCTCCCCCGTGACCTCGACCCGGAAGGCATCGGGGTGGTCCAGCAGCGGAGTCAGCACGTCGCGCAGGAAGGCTTCGAGGTTCATGGTCGCTCCTGGAACAGAAAAAGCCGGACCACTGGCCCGGCTTTCGTGAAGCTGAGGCGGGCTAAATAACCTGGTTCTTCTTGAACAGGTCGAGCACGGTCTTGGAGGGCTGGGCGCCCTTCTGCAGCCAGGACTTGGCCTTCTCGACATCGATGCGCACCGCCTCGCCGGAACCGGCGATGGGATTCACGAAGCCCAGCACTTCCAGGGCCTGGCCCGTGGGAATGCGGTCGTTTTCGGAGACGACGATGTGGTAGAAAGGGCGCTTCTTGGCACCATTGCGAGCGAGACGGATGGAAAGCATGGACACTCCCTGAGCAGGAAAGTGTAGCGCGGAAGGCTCCATGTCCCAAGTGTTAATTGGCGGCCTGCCGACCCCCCGGCCGCGCCGTCGCATATGGCTTGGGCCCGGACAGCATCACGGATCGAAGGCCGCCGGCGGGAAGCTGCCCTCCATGACCGCCTGCCGTTCCCGGATGTTCCGGCGCAGCATGGGCCATCGAGAATGGGCACGGACCTTCACGAGGAAAGGAGAGGCCTCGTACCACGCGGCACAGCTGAAGCCCTGGACGAAGGCCCGGGTGGCGCAGTCTACGCCGCGATCGGCGTCGCCAAGGAGCGCGTAGGCCTCGGCTTCCTTGAAGGTCCATTCCCCGTCCGGGATCCGCAGTTTGCCCCGCACCTCGTCGATCTCATGGAGCTCGGCGAGGCCGTCCTGGGGCCGGCCCTCCAGATAGGCGAGATAGACGCGGCAGAGATCGCGGAAGGGCATTGGCGTCATGGTGGGAAGGCTTCCGGCTTTCATGAACCCGAGGGCCTCACGAGGACGCCCCTGGAGCAGCGCGAAGTAGCCCTGGTAGAACAGGATGCTGGCGTCCTGGCGCTGGGACCCGGCCCGCTGGAGTTCCTGCCGGAAGGCCTCGAGATCCCCCAGGTACAGATAGGTGGTCTCTGCGAACCAGGCGGAGGGCTCATCCTGGGCACCCAGGAGGGTCTTCCGCCGGACCAGGGCCCGGCGGGCTCCTTCCAGCAGTCCTGCCGTGCGTCCCGCATAGGCAAAGCCGTCATAGAGCTTGGGGATGCCTGGTCGCAGTCGGGCAGCCACGATGAGCGCACGCAGGGCCGCATCCTGGTTGCCCGTGTCCGTCAGCATCAAGGACCACAGGAAGGTGGCCCGGGGGTGGCCCGGCACCAGGTTCACGGCCTGCTGGAAGGCCCGGTGGGTCCTGGAACTCAGCCCCACGCCGGCCGCCTCAGGGTTGATCCAGAGGCTGCGGTACAGATGGTCCCCGAGGGTGGTCCAGACCGTGGCGCACTGCGGCTCGTCCTCGGCCAGCTGCTGCATGGCGGGCAGGTTGGCGGTGGCGGCATGGTCATCCTGGATGGTCATAGCCTGGAGCAGGGTCCAGAAGTGGGCCGGGGACTGGGGGACCAACTCCTGTTGGTATCGGTGCGGCACCTTCAGGGGCCAGCCACGGACGAGAGTCGCCATGGCCTGGGCCGGTTCCTGAGTGGAGGCCGCCTCAGGGGTCCAGGCCTTGCCGGACAGCAGGCGCGAAGCCGTGTTCCATTCCACGGCCAGGTGAAGCCGGTCGCCCTCGCGTTGGCCCTTGAACCGGAGCAGCCGGGTGGCGGGGGGCAGGCGCTTGAGTTCCGCGCTGGTGGGAACCGCGGCTGCCTGGGTGACGGTGGCTCCGGTCAGCACCTCCAGATGGTCCTCGATCAGGGCCGCCATGCCAGGACCGAGGTCCCGCCCATGCGCTTCCAGCCTCGAGCCCAGGATCACCACCCGATTCGGGGAAGGCGACCATGAGAGTGCCACCCCCAGCGCCCCGAAGCCAAGCACTCCCAGCGCCAGGAGGGTCCAGACGCTGGCTCGCAGGGGCGAGGAGGGTGGCTCCGGCATGGCTGTTGCCTAGAACGGCAGGCTGGGCCCGCCGCCCATCTTGGCCATGCGCTGCATGCGGGCCATGAATTTGGGATCGTTCATCTGCCCCATCATCTTCTTCGTCTCCACAAACTGCTTGAGGAGCTGGTTGATCTCGCTCACGGGGCGGCCGCAACCCGCGGCGATGCGGCGCTTGCGCCGGCCATCCAGCAGGTTGTGGTTGGCCCGCTCGGCAGCGGTCATGGAGTTGATGATGGCTTCCAGGTGTTTGACGCGCTTGTCCGTGGCGGCGCTGGCCATCTGGTCCTTCATCTCCTTGGTGATGCCGGGCAAGGGCAGCATGCCCATGATCTTGCTCATGGAGCCCAGCTTCTGCACCTGCTGGAACTGCTTGCGCATGTCTTCAAGGGTGAACTGGTTCTTGGCCAGGCGCTTGGCCATGACCTCAGCTTCCTTTTCGTCCAGCTTGTCCTTGGCGTGCTCGATGAGGCTCAGCACGTCGCCCATGCCGAGGATGCGTTGGGCCATGCGGTCCGGGTGGAAGCGCTGGAAATCTTCCAGCTTTTCGCCCTCGCCCACGAACTTCAGGGGCTGGCCCGTGGCCTGCTTGATGCTGAAGGCCGCCCCACCGCGGGTGTCGCCGTCGGTCTTGGTGAGCACCACGCCAGTGATGCCCAGCTTCTCGTGGAAGGCTGTGGCGCTGCGGACGGCATCCTGGCCGGTCATGGCGTCCGCCACGAAGAGGATCTCGTCTGGTGAAGTCGCCGCCTTCATGCGGGCCAGCTCCTCCATGAGGGTTTCGTCGAGGTGCAGGCGGCCGGCGGTGTCCAGCACCACCACGTCCCAACCCTTCAGCCGCGCCTCCTGGACAGCGGCCAGGCAGATGGCCACAGGGTCCTTCTCCTCCGTGTGGAAGGAGGGCACACCCGCCTCCTTGGCCACGATGTGCAGCTGCTCGATGGCGGCGGGACGGTAGACATCCGCAGGCACCAGCAGAGGTGAGCGCCCCAGCTTCTTGAGATATACCGCCAGCTTGCCGCAGGTGGTGGTCTTGCCTGCGCCCTGGAGGCCCACCAGCATCACCACGGTCGGAGACTTGGAGGCGAAGGTGATGGGATGCTCAGAGGCCTGCCCGCCCATGATCTCCACCAGCTCCTGGTGGACGATCTCGATGAAGGCCTGTGCGGGATTGAGGCCCTGCATGACCTCGGCGCCCAGGGCCTTCTCCTTCACCCGCTGGAGGAAGGTGCGGGCCACGCTCACGTGGACGTCGGCTTCCAGGAGGGCCATGCGCACTTCGCGCAGCACGGTCTCTAGGTTGGCTTCCGTCAGCCTGGACTGGCCCCGGAGGGACTTCATCGCCTGGCTGAGTTTCTGGGTAAGGCTATCGAACATGGGACCCCAGCATGGACCAAACCACCATTCTACCGGGCAGAGAGCCCTTTCCCTCGTCGGCGGTGGAACTTGAGGCATAATCCTGACCGATGGAGTAAGGATTATGCCCAACCGTCTTGCCGACAGCCTCAGCCCCTACCTGCTCCAGCACGCCCACAACCCGGTGCACTGGCATCCCTGGGGCGAGGAGGCCCTGGCGAAAGCCAAGGCCGACCAGAAGCCCATCTTCCTCAGCATCGGCTACAGTGCCTGTCACTGGTGCCACGTCATGGAGCGGGAGAGCTTCGAGAATCCGTCGGTGGCCGAAGTCATGAATGCCCACTTCGTCTGCATCAAGGTCGATCGCGAAGAGCGCCCCGATCTGGACGACCTCTACATGGACGCCGTGCAGACCCTCACGGGCCGGGGCGGCTGGCCCATGAGCGTGTGGCTCACGCCGGACCTGGAGCCCTTCTATGGCGGCACCTATTTTCCACCCGAATCCCGCGGGGGCATGCCCGGCTTCGTCCCGCTGCTCAAGCGCATTGCCAAGCTGTGGCAGGAGGATCGGTCCGAGGTCGTCCGGCAGGCGGGGGAACTGGCAGCAGAGCTGCGACGGCAGGCGGCGGTGGAGACCGGTGGCGCCCCGCCCGACGAGGCGGTTCTGGACTCGGCCCTGGCCCAACTGCGCCGGGGCTTCGATGCCCGCTGGGGGGGCTTCGGGCCGGCGCCGAAATTCCCCCAGCAGATGGCCGTGACCTTGCTCCTCACCAGAGGTTCTGCGGAAGACCAGGCCATGGCGGTCCGCACCCTGGACGCCATGTGGGAAGGGGGCATGTATGACCACCTGGGTGGGGGCTTCGCCCGCTACAGCGTGGACGCCCAGTGGCTGGTGCCGCACTTCGAGAAGATGCTCTATGACAACACCCAACTGGCCACCTGCTACCTGACGGCCTTCCAGGCCACGGGTGAAAACCGCTATGCCCAGGTGGCTCGGGAGACCCTGGACTACCTGCTGCGCGACCTGCGGGATCCCAGCGGCGGCTTCCACTCCAGCGAGGACGCCGACAGTGAGGGTGAAGAAGGAAAGTTCTATGTCTTCACGCCAGAGGACGTGTGCGCCGCTCTGGGTGCGGCAGACGGAGCGCGGTTCTGTGCGGCCTTCGGCATCACCGACACCGGCAACTTCGAGCATGGAACCAGCGTCATCCACCGGTTTTCCTGTGCTCGGGAAGCAGCACTTCCCGAGGGTGAAGATCAACAACTGCGGGAGCGGCTGCGGCACTGGCGGGATCACCGGGTGCGTCCCGGCAAGGACGACAAGGTACTGGCGGCCTGGAACGGACTGGCCCTCTCGGCCCTGGCCCGGGGCTTCCAGGTGCTGGACGATCCCCGCTACCTCGCCGCGGCCGAGGCCTGCGCGCGTTTCCTCAAGCGTGAACTGTGGCGGGAGGGCCGACTGCTGCGGGTCTGGCGGCAGGGGAAGGCGCATACCACTGGCTTCCTGGAGGATGATGCGGCCGTGATCGAGGGGCTGGTGGACCTCTTCGAAGCAGGCTTTGATCCGCTCTGGTTGCACTGGGCCGAAGCGCTGGCAGAGGGCATGCTGGTCCGCTTCCAGGACCAGGCCGGGGGTGGCTTCTTCAGCACCGAGGCGGGCCAGGCCGACCTTCTCTTCCGGCAGAAGCCGGGCTTCGACAACGCTCTGCCCAGCGGCAACACGCTGGCCGCCCGGGCCCTGCTGCGGCTGGCCCGGCATCTCCAGCGGGAGGATTTCCGGTTGGCGGCGGAAGGGACCCTGCGTTGCTTCGGGCCCTGGATGGCGCGGGCCCCCCGGGCCTTCCTGGGGCTGCTTGGGGTGGTGGAACTGGCCTCACGCGAGACCCTCGAGGTGGTGGTGGCAGGGGATCCGGCCGAGGACAGCGTGCGCGCCATGCTTCGGGAAGTGCATGGTCGGTTTCTGCCCGGTCTGGTGTTGTCCGTCGCCACGGAGCAACGGCTGCCGCTGCATGGGGGCCGTCAGCAGGGGACGAAAGGGCCCCAGGCCTTCGTCTGCCGGGGACAGACTTGCGCCTTGCCGGTGGGAACCGTCCGTGAATTGGCTTTGCTGCTGCAGGGAACGCTTGTCCGGAGGTAACCCGGGAGCCGCCAGAGCTGGAGTACACTGAAGCAGACATCCATCTCATTGGTTCAGTGGTTGAGGGCCTGCCGGATCCAGGTTGGGCCCCAGGTGAAAGGGACATTCATGAAGACCTTCGGATTCAAGATCGATCCATTGACCGGAGAGGACTACTACGAGGTCTACCTCCGGGGCCGCCAGCTCCTGAGTGATTCGCACCTCAACAAGGCCTCGGCCTTCACCAAGGAGGAGCGGCTCAGCCTGGGTCTCGACGGCATGCTGCGCTCGGGTGTGTCCAGCCTGGATTCGCAGGCGAGCCGGGCGTACGAGGCCTTCCTCCGCAAGCCCGACGACATGGAGCGGTACATCTACCTCGCGGGGCTCCAGGATCGCAGCGAGACGCTGTTCTACCGCCTGTTGATGGACCACCTGGAGGAGATGGTGCCCATCGTCTATACGCCGACCGTGGGCCAGGCCTGCATCCAGATGAGCCACATCCAGCGGCGCTATCGCGGCATTTTCATCACCCCCGACAACATCGCGAACATCGACCAGATCTTCCGCGGGCTCTCCCAGCCCCAGGTGAACCTCATTGTCGTGACGGACGGGGAGCGGATTTTGGGCCTGGGTGATCTGGGTTCGGACGGCATGGGCATTTCCGTGGGCAAGGTGAGCCTCTATGTCGCGGTGGGCGGGGTGCATCCCGCCGTGTGCCTGCCCATGTGCCTGGATGTGGGCACCAACAACCCGCGTCTGCTGGAGGATCCACTGTACCTGGGCATCCGCCGGCCCCGGTTGCGGGGCGCCGAGTACGAAGAACTGGTGGAGAAGTTCATCCTTGGCGTGAAACGCAACTTCCCCGCGGCGCTGCTGCAGTGGGAGGATTTCGCCAAGCAGACGGCCTTCAAGAACCTCGACCGTTACCGGGAGCGCATTCTCTCCTTCAACGACGACATCCAGGGCACGGGCTCCACAGCCCTGGCGGCCCTGATGACCGCCATGCGCATCAAGCAGAGCCGTTTCCAGGACGAACGCTATGTCATCGTGGGCATGGGCCAGGCCGGCACCGGCATCGCCATGAACATCCGCGCCATGCTGAAGGTGGAAGGGCTCTCCGACGAGGAGGCCCGCCAGCGCATCTTCGCCGTGGACATGCAGGGGCTGCTCATCGAAGGCGATCCCCTGCTGGAAGGCCCGCAGGAACCCCTGGCTCAGCGCCGCGCTTCGGTTAACGGCTGGCAGCTGGATGATCCCAACCGCATCGGGCTCGAGGATGTGATCCGCAATGCGCATCCCACCGTGCTCATCGGCGTCACCGCCCAGCCGGGGCTCTTCAGCGAGGCCATCCTGGCGGAAACGGCCAAGCATTCGGCGCGTCCCATTGTGCTGGCGCTGTCCAACCCCACGCACAAGTGCGAGTGCACGCCCGAGGCCGTGTGGAAGGCCACGGACGGCAAGGGCCTGGTGGCCACGGGCAGCCCCTTCGCCCCCATGGACTGGAAGGGTCGCACCCTCCAGGCCTCCCAGTGCAACAACATGTACATCTTCCCTGGTGTGGGCCTCGGGGCCCTGGTCTGCAAGGCCTCCCGCGTGACGGATGGCATGTTCTTCGCGGCCAGCCGTGCCATCAGCGAGTTCGTGACCCCCGCCCAGGAGGCCATGGGGTTGCTGCTGCCGGAGATGAAGGACATCCGCCAGGTGTCGGCCGCGGTGGCCACGGCCGTGGGCATGGAGGCCCGCAATGAGGGCCTGGGAAGGTTGCTGGATGACGACCAGATCGGCGCCATCATCGGCAAGGCCCAGTGGCAGCCGGAGTACGCCTCTTACCGGCCCGGTGTGAACCGCAGCGTCGACTGATTCACCCTGATCGTGTACGCAGAACGGCCCGGCAATGCCGGGCCGTTCTGCGATTGAAAAGGAATCAGGCGGCGACGACGCGGCTGCGGTGCATCACTTCGGCTTCGAGCTCGGCCTCGAGGGCCTGGACCTGGCGGAGGACGGCAAGGCCACGCGGTGAGCTGCCCATCTGGCGCTCCAGCTGGCCGAAGACTTCGTGCAAGCGTTCAGCAGTGGTCCAGAAGGCTGGGTTGTGCTGTCTCGCTGAAGTGTCCATGTGCATGGCGGCTCCGTGTGCTTCCTGGACATCATCATCGGGTTTGTCGATGACTTAGGCTAGTGACAGGCATCACAAGAAATGTCATGAGTTACGAACTATTTTGTCACGGGCGGCATGACAATCCGGGAAGCCCTTGATTAACATGACATCCCGGTCCTCCATGGCCCAAATCAGGGCCTGGCTCAGACCCTGCGGGTGGCCAACAAATGACCGATGGCCACGGCCGCCGCATCCGCCGCATCGGCCGGCAGGGGCTCCCTCAGATTTAGCAAGGTCATCACCATTTTCCCCACCTGGTGCTTGTCCGCCCAGCCATAGCCGCTGACCGCCTTCTTCACCTGCATGGGGTTGTAGTCGCCCACGGGCAGGCCGTGCAGGGCGGCACTGAGCAGGATGGCGCCCCGGATCTGGCCCAGCTTGAGGGCCGTGGCGGCGTTCTTTTCCACAAAGGGGGATTCCACCGCCATGAAGCCGGGACCGTGGGCGGCGATGGCCTCGGCCAGCCGTTCATGGATACGCAGGACCCGCTGGTCGAAGTCGGCGCCCCGCGGATTGCGGATGACCCCGGCCTCCACCAGCGACATTCGCGAGCCCAGGCGCTCCACCACGGCCCAGCCGCAGGCCAGGGAGCCAGGGTCCACGCCCAGGCAACGGACGGGTGCAGGCGCGACGATCACCGGCCCTTCCGCTTGCCCGTCCCGCGCACGCTGCCTTGCGGCGGCTTCACTCGGCCCGTCCTGGGCCTCGCCCCTGCGGGGTCACGGGCTTCGCCCGCGGTGGCCCTCCGCTCCTGCTCCGCGCTCGGACTGGCCTCACGGGTCTTTCCACCCGCCCCACGGGCCTTCCCTCCAACCTGTGCCTTTTTGGTGGCCCGATTTCTGGGAGCTGCCTCCCGGGGGGCGGAGCGGCCACGCCTGGGTTTCTCAAGGTCTCCTTCGCGCAGCGTCGCCGGTGCGGCGAGGGTAGGTACGAACTGGAAGGCTTTGCCGTGGGCATCCTGGCCTTTGGCCTCCAATACCCAGGCGCTGATGCGGCGAAGGTCCTCATCCACGGCAGTAATCTCGACCTCCACCCCGTCGCCGATGGTGAGCACCACGGTACCCCGCAGACCCGTGGCCTTGGTGCGGTGCTCGTCCACCCAGAACGCGCCGCCCAGGGCCGCCAAGGGCACGCCCACCTCCACGAAGGGGGACTCCAGGGTGATGAACACCACCTTGGCGGAGAAGCCCTGGATGCGGCCCTTGAAACGCTGGCCCAAGCGGGACTTCATGAGCAGGCAAGCCTTCCACTTGTCGTTCTCGCGCTCGGCCTCGGTGGCCTTCTGCTCGGCATCACTGGCGCCCTTGGCCAGCACGGCGAGCTGACTCTGGAGGCCCTCGGGCAGAGGCTGACCGCGCAGCACCTTGCGCAGCAGGCGATGGACCAGGAGATCCGGGTAGCGCCGGATGGGGCTGGTGAAATGCAGGTAGTCCTGGAGTGCCAGGCCCGAATGACCGATGTTCTCGGCGCTGTACTCGGCCTTCTTCAGGCTGCGGATCAAAAGGGTGTTGATCATGGCTTCCAGGGGGCCGCCCCGGATTTTGTCCAGCATGGTGTTCAGGTGCTCGGGCGTGGGCGTCTCCTTGGCCTTGAGCAGCCCGAAGGTCCGGGCCACCTCGGCGAAGATCTCGAGCTTGAGCGGATCGGGCTCGTCGTGGATGCGGTAGATGCAGGGGATCTTCTTCCGGGTGAAGTAGCGAGCCACGGTCTCGTTGGCCAGCAGCATGAACTCCTCGATCATGCGGTGGGCGTCGTGGCGCGGGTAACGCCGGGCATCTACAGGCCGGCCTTCTTCGTCGAAGAGGAACTCGGCCTCCTCGGAATCCAGGTTCATGGCGCCGCGCCCCATGCGCACCTTGGTGAGCTGCCGGGACAGCACCAGGGCCTCTTCGAGCACCGCGCAGAGATCCTCGCCCAGTTCCGCACGCTTGCGGCCAGAGCGGTCGATGCAGGCTTCCTTGACCTCGTCATAAGTGAGGCGCTTCGTGCTGCGGATGACACTTTCCGAGAGTCGCGTCCCCACGACTTCCAAATCCGGGGAAATGGTCATCCAGGCTGTCATGGTAAGCCGGTCGACGCCTTCGCGCAGGCTACAGAGGTCGCCGCTGAGCCGCTCGGGGATCATGGGGATGGCTTCGTCCGGGAAGTAGACCGAGGTGCCCCGCAAGCGGGCCTCCTCGTCCAGGGGCCCACCCTCGGCGACGTAGTGGCTCACGTCCGCGATGTGCACGCCCAGGAGCCAGCCGCCCCCTGCAGACTTGGGCAGCACTTCGAGGCTGATGGCATCGTCGAAATCCTTGGCCGTGGGCGGATCCACGGTGCAAGTCAGCGTGGTGCGGAGATCCTCTCTGTTCAGGATCCACTCAGGGAGGATGGCGGTGGGGAAGGGGGCCAGTTCCTGCATGACCGCATCGGGAAAGGTCGTTCGCAGGTTGAACAGGGCGGCCGTGAGCTTGTTCTCGATTTTCAGATCAGTCCTTTTGCCGAGTCGGGCCACCACGGTGCCGCGCAGCTGTTTCGCCTCGGGATCGGCATCCAGCCGCACGCTTACCAGCTCGCCATCCTCTGCCAGGTCCGTGGCCGGAACGGTGATGATCTGGGGCAAGCGTGGCTCCAGGGGCACCACCCGCCAGCCCCAGGGCTGTTTCTGGAGCGTGCCAGGCAGGGGCAGGTCGCCCCGGCCCTTGATCTCGATCACCCGGGCCTTGAGGCGACCGTCCCAACCCTCGCCGTTCACCTCGGCCATCACGCGATCACCATGGATGGCGCCGTGGGCATCGCGCCAGTCCACCAGCAGATCCATGCGAGGCCCCTTGGGAGCGCCCAGGATCCTCAGGAAGCCGCCAGTACCCTCGGGATGCCCCAGGAAGGTGGCTTCAAAGGTCTCAAAGGGACGCAGCGTTGGACTCTGGGACTTGGCAGCCGGCGGCTTCGGGCTTGCGGATGATTCCGGCCGGCTAGGGCCACGCGAGGGTGCACGAACAGGGATTCGGGGAGCGGGACGTCGGGCCATGGTTTCAGATTACAGGCCGGGGAACTGATCCGACCTACTTTCCCTTTTTGGCGGGCTTGGCTGGGGTGGCCGAAGCCTTGCTGTTCAAGACATCCAGCTGGTGCTGGACCTTCTTGTTCTCGGGAGCCAGGGTGGCCAGGCGATACAGCCAGCGGGCCTTGCCGGCCCGATCTCCCTGGGCTTCCAGGTAGGCGGGCGTGGAGATCACGGCATCCACCCACTTGAGCTTGTCACCCTTGCCAGCCTTGTAGTCAGCCACCTGGTCGGCCTCACCCTTGAGCTTGTCCTCCATCACTTTCACCAGAGGATCGTAGGCTTCACTTTCGCGCTTGGTGACATCCAGATAGGTCTGGAAGAACTTCACGGCCTTCTCGCTGTCGACGACTTCTTTCTCCACGCCAAGGGCCAGATCCAGTTCCTGGCGCTCACCGGGATCCATGGTAGTCATGCCTTTGAGCGTTTTGATCCGAAAGGCGTTTTCTTCCAGGATCTGGACTGCGCGGATCCCCAATTGTTTGTAGTCCGATACGTTCTTGGTAAACGGTGCCTTCACGGTCGCATAGCATTCGGTGGTCAAAGCCCTGGCGGCCTTGGCGTACTCCAGCGCCTTCTCCCAGGCGCCAGCAGAATCGGCCGTTTCTGCCGCCAATCGGTAGGCCGTAGCCAGATCGAGGAAGATGGCACTGCTTTGAACCATTGACTGGTTGGAAGTCTTGTCGAAGACAGGCCGGATGGCGGGAAGCAGGCTTGCGGAACGCTTCATGGCTTCGGGGTACTTCAGGTCAGCCATCAATTGCTCGATCGCAGGTCGTTCGGCTTTCACCTGGTCCCCCAAAGACAGACCCGGAGTCTGAACTGGGGCTGGAGCCTGAGGCGGGGCCGGAGGCGGAGCCTGGGCCACCAGGGCCGCCGGAAGGAGGAAGGAGGACAGGTAGGCGGGTGTGCGCATCGGTTCGACCAGACAGGAGAAGGGAGAAGTCCCTGGAGCTAACCCTGCATTGTCCCGGGATATACCAGGCTTGGCTAGTCCCGACCGCGAAGCCGAGGTGGGCGACTCGGCCTTGATGCGGTCCATTTCCGCACGCTCGATCCGGCGCGCGGGGACGCCGCCCCGCGAACCCCGCTGGGTGATGGAGCAGGCTCCGGGGGAGCCTGCGGAATCGGGACCCGGCGAGGGTGAGCATCGAGACC
>JBBRZL010000063.1:0-18114 GCA_038236735.1 Holophagales bacterium
CGCACTCGGCGGGGGCCCGGGGGGACATCGCGAGCGAAGCGAGCAGGCGGTCCCCCCGGACTACCTTGCCTACTTGATGGAGGCGACGACCTTCTCGGCGGCGTCCTTCAGGTCGGCGGCGACGATGAGGTTCAGGCCGCTATCGGCCAGGATCTTCTTGCCCTCCACGACGTTGGTGCCCTCGAGGCGCACCACCACCGGCACCTGGATGCCGATCTCCTTGGCGGCTTTCACGATGCCCGCAGCGACCACGTCACAGCGCATGATGCCGCCGAAGATGTTCACCAGCACGGCCTTCACGGATGGATCCTGCAGGATGATGCGGAAGGCGTTCTTCACCGCATCCTCGGTGGCGCCACCGCCGACATCCAGGAAGTTGGCTGGGGAACCGCCGTGGTACTTGATGATGTCCATGGTACCCATGGCCAGGCCCGCGCCGTTCACCATGCAGCCGATCTGGCCATCCAGCTTGATGAAGTTGAGGTTGAACTTGCTGGCCTCGATCTCTTCCTCGGCCTCCTCGTTGAGGTCGCGGTAGGCCAGCACGTCCGGATGGCGGAAGAGGCCATTGTCGTCGAAGCCGATCTTGGCATCCAGGGCCGTGACATCGCCCCCCTTGGTGACCACCAGGGGGTTGATCTCCACCATGGAACAGTCCTTTTCGATGAAGAGCCGGTAGAGGTTCTGGAGGAAGACCACCCCCTTCTTGAAGGCGTCCCCTTCGAGGCCCAGGGCGAAGGCCACTTCGCGGGCCTGGAAGCCGCAGAGACCCAGAGCCGGATCCACGGCCACCCGGACGATCTTTTCGGGGGTCTTCTCGGCGACCTCCTCGATCTCCACGCCACCTTCGGTGGAAGCCAGGATGGTCACGCGGCTGGAGGTGCGGTCCACCAGGAAGCTCAGGTAGAGCTCCCGGGCGATGTCGATGGGCTCGGAGATGAACACCGTGCGGACCTTGCGACCCTCGGGCCCAGTCTGCTTGGTGACCAGCTGCATGCCAGAGATGGCCTTGAAGAGCTCAGCGGCCTTGTCGGGATCCGTAGCGAACTTCACGCCGCCGCCTTTGCCCCGGCCGCCGGCATGGATCTGGGCCTTCACCACGCTGGCCCCGCCGAAGCCCTTGGTGATCATGCGGGCGGCTTCCGCATCGGGGGCGACTTTCCCGTCAGGAGTGGTCACCTTGTACTGCCGGAGCAGTTCCTTGGCTTGGTATTCGTGGATGTTCATGCTGGCTCCAGGAAGGGTCGGCCTCCAGTCTAGCGGCCTGGGGCCCGGACCCGAACGCCGAAGGCTGTGATCCGTGGCATCCTTGGGAAATCCCGAGTCATCTGTTTGATCAGGAGCCCATGACCATGGCCCAGCTGGATCGCCTGCTCACCCATGTCATCTCGAAAGCCGGCAGCCGTCTAGAGCTGAAGGCCGACCGCAAGCCCCGGCTGGAGCTGAAGACCGGCGAGATCATCGACCTACTGCCCAAGCCCGTGCCCGCGGTCATGGTCGACGTGCTGGCCGGGGATGTGGTGCCCGCGCAATTGAAGGCGGCCTGGCTGAAGGATGGCAAGGCCGAATTCGACCACCATCTGGACGGGCAGTGCTTTCGCATCCGCCTGAGCCGGTACATGGAGACCCCTCACATCGACGCCGAGCACGTAGGACCTTCCCAGACGCCCGCAATTTCGGCTATCCAGGCCCCGATCCCGGCTACGCCCAACCCGATGCCGGTCCAGCCACCCTCGGTTGCCTCCTTCAACCTGGTGCCGCCGGCGGCAACCCGAGCCACGGCCCCCGTCCCCGTCCCTGCCCCCACCCCCGCTCGCCCCCTTGCCCGCGCCCCCCTGGCCCGGCCCCACCAGGGCCATCCCCTGGCCGAACGGCT
This sequence comes from Holophagales bacterium, assembly GCA_038236735.1. Lineage (GTDB taxonomy): Bacteria > Acidobacteriota > Holophagae > Holophagales > Holophagaceae > Geothrix. The sequence goes on from JBBRZL010000063.1 coordinate 1,877, forward strand.
CCTGGCCATGCTGCTGGAAAAGCAGGGCTCCGATCTGCATTGCACGACTCACGAGCCGCCGCTGGCCCGCATCCACGGCGACATGAAGGAGCTGGAGGGTTTCGGCACCCTGGATTCGGCCACCTTGCTGGAAATGATGGAGGCCCTGGCCACCCCCCACGCCTGGGAGCGTTATCAGAGCCACCACGACGCCGACTTCGCTTATGCCTACGAGGCCGGCGGTTGCCGCCTGCGGGTGAACTTCTTCGAGGACAGGGTAGGCCCCGGACTGGTCTGTCGCGTCATCCCGAACCAGCTGCCGGACCCCGACAAACTGGGCCTGCCCGATCCCATCCGCCGCCTGGCCACCCTGTCCAAGGGCCTGGTCCTGGTGACGGGTCCCACCGGTAGCGGGAAATCCACCACCCTGGCGGCCATCCTCGACCTGGCCAACCAGAAGCGGAAGGACCACATCCTCACCATCGAAGATCCCATCGAGTTCGTGCATCCCCGCAAGGGCTGCCTGGTGAACCAGCGGGAGGTGGGCACCCACACGGACAGCTTCAAGAGCGGTCTGCGGGCGGCCCTGCGCGAGGATCCTGACGTGGTCATGGTGGGTGAGATGCGCGACCTTGAAACCATCGCCATCGCCCTGGAAACAGCTGCCACCGGGCATCTGGTCTTTGGCACGCTGCATACCGCCAGCGCCATCGGCACCATCGACCGCATCGTGGACCAGTTTTCCAGCGACCGCCAACAGCAGATCCGCGTGATGCTGGCCGATGCCCTGAAGTGCGTGGTGAGCCAGGTGCTGCTCAAGCGCATCGGTGGCGGCCGGATCGCAGCCCTGGAGACCCTCTTCATCAGCCCCGCCATCGCCAACCTCATGCGCGAGGGTAAGAACTTCCAGATCCCCAGCGCCATGCAGACCGGCCGGAGCTACGGCCAGCGCCTCATGAACGACGCCCTGGTGGACCTCATCCAGTCTCGCAAGGTCGAACCCATGGAGGCCTACCTCCGCTGCCCGGACAAGGAGACTTTCATCACCTCCTGCAAGCGGGCGGGGATTCCGTTTGACCTGCGCCTGGGGGAAGCTGAGTCCTAAGGCGCCTTCGAGTAGAAAATCACATGCTGCGCGACAGCAGGGCTTCGGGAATCTCGCGCAGCAGGTCGCCGGTGGCCATTTCACCCTGCACCAAGGCCAGGTGTGCTACGGCGTTCTTCGACGCCATCAGGGCCAACTCACGGGTTTCGGAGAGGGCGTCGTGCTTGACGATGAGGCGGCGGAGTTGGGCTTCCTCCCCTTCGGGGATGGGCACTTCCTCACCCCGGTCCCAAATGGTGCGCAGGAGCGTACGTACTTCGTCTGGGGCCCGTTCCAGCAGGGTCAGCATGGGCAGGGTGAGCTTGCCTTCCCGAAGGTCGCTGAAGGCGGGCTTGCCCAGTTGCTCGCTGGTCGCGGTGTAATCCAGCAGGTCGTCCACCAGCTGAAAGGCCCGGCCAATTTCCAGGCCGTACTGCCGCATGGCGGTGCATTCCGCCTGGCTCCGCCCGGTGAGAACGGCGCCAGTCTCGGTGCAGCCGCTGAAGAGGAGGGCGGTCTTGCGCTCCTGGATGTCGAAGTAGTCCTTGCGGCTGGTGTCCAGCTTGAACAGCACGTCGTTCTGGATGAGCTCGCCTTCGATCATGCGGGTGGTGACTTCCGCGAAGATCTCCATCATCCGCCAGCTGCGGCCGGCGATGGCCTCGTTCATGGCCACCAGGTAGAGCAGGTCCCCGAAGAGCACGGTGAGCGTGTTGCCCCAGAGTCGGTTGAGGGTGGGCATGCCGCGCCGGAGCTGGGCGTGGTCGATGACATCGTCGTGCACCAGGGTGGCCGTGTGAATCAGCTCGAACACGGCACCGAAGCGCACATCCTCCTCGTTGGCCACGCCGCAGAACCGTGAGGACAGCATCACAAGGGCGGGCCGGAGCCGCTTGCCCTGACCGCCTCGGACGTGACTGGCCAGTTTCTGGACCACTTCCACGTCACTCTGCAGGATGCGCTGCAGCTCCGCCTCCACGCCCGCCAGCTTGGGGCCGATGGGGAGGAAGTATCGGGAGAGATCCAGGCGGGACAAGGGCTCAACTTCGGTAGTTTGTGAACTGCAGATCCAGGCCCTGATCGTCCTTCTTGAAGAGGGCGATCACCTCCTGCAGATCGTCCCGGTTCTTGCCGCTCACCCGGAGCTGATCACTCTGGATGCTGGCCTGGACCTTGATCTTGGAATCCTTCAGGGCCTTGATGAGGCCCTTGGCCTTTTCCACGGGGATGCCCTGCTGAATGGTGACTTCCTGGCGCACACTGCCCTTGGCCGCGGGCTCGATCTTGCCATAGACCATGCTCCGGATGCTGACGCCCCGCTTGTGCAGCTTGGACTGCAGCACGTCGATGACGGCCTTGAGCTTCGTCTCGTCGTCGGCGTTGAGCACCAGCGCCTTGTCATCCTTCAGCTCGATCTTGGCGGTCGAGCCCTTGAAGTCGAAGCGTTGCCCGATTTCTTTCATGGCCTGGGCGAGGGCGTTCTTCACCTCGTCCAAGTCCACCTTGCAGACGACATCGAAAGAACATTCGCTGGCCATGGGGGGCTCCTCATCTTGGTCCAGGTTCCAGACTAGCGTGCCGACAAGGCCAAGGAAAAGGCGAGGACAGGATTTGAAAGGATTATCAGGATTCAAGAGCAACGGCCTTCCCAAGCGGGCAAGGGCAGTCTCGACAATGCTGAAAGATGCCTTTGCATCTCATCAAGCGTCCTTAATCCTGTTAATCCAGCTTTTCATCCTGTTAATGCTGTCAAGGCTTTTCGCTATAACCATCACGGTTTCGCGCCGCCGCCGAGGCTGCGGAAGAAGGCCACCGTGCTGAGCCGGAAACCCACCAGCAGGACGGCCTCGTCTTTGCCGTGGCGGCCCTTGTTGACGGAACCCTCCATGTAGAGATCACCGCTGGCGCCCTGGGAGCCGAACTGGGTGAGTACCACTCGGCCCCGCAGGTAGAGCCGGTCCTGGTAGACGAAAAGGGGATCCCGGAGGTAGGACCACTCGGCGAAGGAGCCTTTGAAGGAGCCCTCTTCCTGGCGGGTGGTCAGGCCGCCCTTGAACCGGTTCCGGAACTCGTCCCGGGAGGTACTGGTGAGATCGGATTCCTTCACGGGTTGGCTGTAGCCCACCACACCGGCACTGCCGATGATGCCCCAACTGACCCGTTCAGTGAGGGTGTGCAGCCACCACAGGCCGATCTCACCGTGGAACTGACCACTGCTGGTGATCACATTCAGGGTTTCCGACCGCTCGAAACTGGAGGACTGCCAGGCCAGGACGCTGAAGACCTCCCACCAGTCGTCCTGGGCGGGCCGCCGGAAAGTCTGCAGGATGTCCAGGGCCACGAAGGGACGGGATTTCGAGAAGAAGGAACCGTTGACGTCTTGCTCGCTGAAAAGGCTGGAGAACTGGAAGCCACCATAGAGATCCACCTTGAGTTCTTCGGCGTCGAGCTTGAGGGGATCCTCCTGCCAGCGGGTGCGGGCAATGACCTGGTCCATCTCCCGGAAGGCCGCCAGCAAGGCCGCCTGTCCTGCCACCAGGGCCCGGCCCTGGGGCAGGTTCGGGGAGTTCTCCCGCTCCAAGGTGTTGCGCAATGACTGGGCTTCTTGGAGGCCCCGTTCCACCTGTAGAATGCGGTACTGCAGGTCGTGCTGTTTGGCCCGCAGCCCCTTGAAGAAGGCCCTGCGATCCCCCGGGGCGAGGGTCCGGATCGCGTCCTCCAGTTGGGCCGCGAAGCGGGGGTTGGGGGCGCCGCCGTTCTGGCAGGAAGGCACGACCGGCGGCGGTGTCTGCGCCAGCACTACCAGGGCACTGAGCACCAGCAGGGTGCGGCGGACCATCTCAGGCCTCCAGTCGTTGCAGGAGTGCGGGCCAGCCTTCCCAGAGGCTGAGGAGCTGGAAAGCGGCCAGCACCAGAGCGTGGTGGATCTCCCCCCGGACCATGCGGGCCCGCCATTCCGCCCAGGAAGTGGCCCAGACCTTCAGTTCCTCGGCCGGATCCAGCTCCAGGCCGCCGGCGGCCTCGCAGTCCAGGGCCAGGAAGGTGTGGCAGCGGTTGTTCTGGGTGGCGGGATTGGGCGTGCAGGAACCCAGGGCCACCCAGCGTTCCGAGGTGAACCCCGTCTCCTCCCGGAGTTCGCGGCGTGCAGCTGCTTCCGGGGGCTCACCGCCATCGCAGCCGCCGCCGGGAATCTCCAGCGTGGGGGCGTCGATGCCGTGGCGGAACTGCTCGACCACCAGCAATTCAGCCTCCGGCGTGAAGGCGATCACGTTCACCCAGTCTGGCCCCTGGAGGCGGTAGAAGGCATGTTGGCGACCGGTGTGCGGGCTGCGCCGCTGGGCCACGATCTGGCGGAAGAGCCTGGAGTCCTGCCGCACACTCTCAGAATCCTGCGCCCAGTGCGTGGCGGGATCGAAGCCTTCCGGTTGCGTATGCAGCAGCCTCATCAGTACCTCGGCACCGATGGATCCAGGCGGCTATAGGCGTCGATGCCCCCCGCGAGGTGCGCCAGCTCGGTGAAGCCCGCATCGATGAGGATGCGCAGGGCCTGCAAGCTCCGGACGCCATGGTGGCAGTAGGCGATCACAGGGCGGGACCGGTCCAGTTCGTCCACCCGCGCGGCCAATTCCCCCAGCGGGATCAGGACAGCGCCGGGCACCCTGGCCACTTCGAATTCCCAGAGTTCGCGGACATCGAGCCGTTGCACACTGTCTGGCAGCTCCCGGCAGGCCTGGGCAGATACATGGATGCCTTGCTCAAACACGCTGGGGTTCCCCCTGGCTCAGGACTCGGCTGCAGATGTGGTGGATGATGACGTCCATGGCTGTGCGGTTCTCCACTCCCGTTGGGACGATGAGGTCGGCCCACCGCTTGCTGGGTTCCACGAACTCCAGGTGCATGGGCCGGACGCTGTTCTCGTACTGCTCCATGACGCTCTCCAGGCTGCGGCCCCGTTCCCGGGTATCGCGGCGGATGCGCCGGAGGATCCGGATGTCGGCATCCGTATCCACGAAGATCTTCACGTCCAGTAGTTCCCGCAGCTCCGGCAGCGCGAACAGGAGCAGGCCTTCCAAGATCACCACCTGCCCGGGCGGCACCGGTTCTTCCCACCCCGTCCGGTCGGAGAGGGTGAAGTCATACCGGGGCTTGCGGATGCTCTCTCCCTGGTGCAGAGCCGACAAATGGGCGGCCATCAGCTCCAGGTCAAAGGCGTGGGGATGATCCCAGTTCACGGGCAGCTCGCCGAAACGGCCTTGGACCACCGCCAGCGGCGCGTAGTAGGCATCCATATCGAGGAGGAGGGTGGCCACGCTCTTCCGCTTGAGCCGTTTCACCAGTTCGGCCGCCACTGAGGTCTTGCCGCTGCCGGACCCTCCCACGATGCCCACCAGCATCGGCCGCTCCGCCATGACGCCCCCCATGGGACCATCCTACTTCAAGCCGGGCCCAGGCTCTGCTATGGTTCGGGCCATGCGCTCCTCTCTATTCATCTCTGGCCTGTTCCTGGCACTGGCGCTGATCGGGTGCAGTTCCGAGGACCCCCGCCTGCCCGTGCACCTCTATGAGGAGGCACGGAAACTGAACCTCGAAGGCCGCAGCCTCGAGGCCCGGGCCATGATGAAGCAGCTGACCGAGCGCTACCCGGACACCGAGGCCGCCCAGCAGGCCAAGCGGGATCTCTACCTCATCGAGGCCTTCGTCAACCGGGATATCGGTGACCGGCAGAAACAGATCCGGTCCGCCATGAAGCGCATCACCGATGCCCTGATCCGTTACCGGGCCAAGAAGGGTGAATATCCCCAGGCCTTGGAAAGCCTCGTACCGGACTACCTGGAGCAGGTGCCCGAGGCCCCCTGGGGCCACCCCTTCCTCTACCGCCCCTATGTCACCCGACCCATCGAGGATCTGATCACCACGCGGGGGCCGACGCGGCAGCGGTTCAACACCAAGCTCGACGGCTACTATCTGGTCTGCCTCGGCACGGACGCGAAGCCCGGGGGAGAGGGCCTGGCGGCGGACATCCTCATCAAGGACGGGGCCATCTGGGGCGAACCCGCCTTCCCCCCGGTGTCACAACCGCAGCCTCTTCGGTGAGGTTCCCCTCAGCCACGTAGCCAGCTGCGCACTGCGTGCGCAGCTATCAAAATGCGGCCGGAAGGCCGCATTTTGCAGTGCACCTCTAGGGTAAGAGTTACCGTACCCCCCAATCCAGGATCACCTTCCCGCTCTGCCCGCTCCGCATGGCATCAAAGCCCTTCTGGAAGTCATCGATGCTGTAGTGGTGGGTGATGACGGGCGTGATGTCCAGGCCGCTCTGGACCATGGCCGCCATCTTGTACCAGGTCTCGAACATCTCCCGACCGTAGATGCCCTTGAGGATCAAGCCCTTGAAGATCACCTGACTCCAGTCCACGGCGCAGTCGCCGGGGAGGATGCCCAGCAGGGCCACGCGACCGCCGTGGTGCATGGCCTCCAGCATGGATTCGAAGGCGTTGCGGTTGCCGCTCATCTCCAGGCCCACGTCGAAGCCCTCGGTCATGCCCAGGTCCTGCATGACTTCGGGCAGGCTCTTCTGGCTGGGGTTCACGGCCACGGTGGCGCCCATCTTCCGGGCCAGGCCCAGCCGGTACTCGTTGACGTCCGTGATGACCACGTGCCGGGCGCCCACGTGTTTCGCGATGGCCACGGCCATGATGCCAATGGGGCCGGCGCCCGTGATCAGCACGTCCTCGCCCACCAGATCGAAGCTGAGGGCCGTGTGGGCTGCATTGCCGTAGGGATCGAAGATGGCGGCCACGTCGTCGGGCACGTTATCTGGCACCTTGAACACGTTGAAGGCCGGGAGGCTCAGGTACTCCGCAAAGGAGCCGGTGCGGTTGACACCCACGCCCACGGTGTTGCGGCAGAGGTGGCGCTTCCCCGCCCGGCAGTTGCGGCAGTGACCGCAGGTGATGTGCCCTTCGCCGCTGACCCGGTCGCCCACCAGGTAGCCCTCGACCTCAGCGCCCACCTGCTCGATGACACCGTAGTACTCATGGCCCACCACCATGGGCACGGGGATGGTCTTCTGAGCCCACTCATCCCAGTTGTAGATGTGGACGTCGGTGCCGCAGATGGCGCTCTTGTGCACGCGGATCAGCACGTCGTTGGGGCCCATTTCCGGCTTGGGGACCTCCCCCATCCAGATGCCTTCCTCCCGTTTGGTCTTCAACAGGGCTCGCATAGGCTCCTCCAACCGCACCATTTCATCATCAAGCGCAACCAGGACCAACTTCTCATTCGATCCTTGACGATTCGTGAACCGGGCCGATAAGGTTCAGACAGGCAAACCATGACTCGTTCCCCTCAGCGGCCCAACCGCAATACCAATCGGCACCCCCGCGCGAATCGCGCGTGGGCCGGCGAGGGTCTCTCCTAAGATTCCTGACACCCCGGACCACCCCGATTCGCGACAGCGGATCGGGGTTTTCTCTTTTTGGAGCAACCATGTGCGGCATTCTCAGCATCCTCAACCTGGACCCGTTGAAGTCCAACCCGGCCGAGCTGCGGCGCCAGGCCCTGGCCATGGCCCGGAAGATCCGGCACCGGGGCCCTGACTGGAGCGGCATCTACAGCGATGACCACGCCATCCTGGTGCACGAGCGCCTGTCCATCGTGGACGTGGAACACGGCGCCCAGCCCCTCTTCGACACCCTCAAGGGCACGGTGCTGGCCGTCAATGGCGAGATCTACAACCACCAGGACCTGCGGCACGGGCTGCGGGAGTCTCACGATTTCCAGACGCTCTCCGACTGCGAGGTGATCCTCTACCTCTACGACGAGCTGGCGCCCCGGGACTTCCTGAACCGCATGAACGGCATCTTCGCCTTCGTCCTCTACGATCCCAAACGCGAGACCTTCCTCATCGCCCGGGATCCCATCGGCGTGGTGCCCCTCTACGTGGGCTGGGACCGGCACGAGCAGCTCTACGTCGCCTCGGAGATGAAGGCCCTGGTGGGCCACTGCGAGCGCATCAGCGAGGTGCCGCCGGGCCACTTCTACCTGGGCCACGAGGCGGACAAGGGCTTCCAGCGATACTACCAGCCGGACTGGGCGGAACCAGGCCACGTGCCCTCGGAGCCCTATGACCCCGTCCAGCTGCGGGAGGCCCTGGAAGCCGCCGTGAAGCGCCAGCTCATGTGCGACGTGCCCTATGGCGTGCTCATTTCGGGCGGCGTGGATTCCTCGGTCATCGCCGCCATCGCCGCCAAGTACCGGGAGGGCCGGGTGGAGGAGGGCGGCGCTGCGCCCGCCTGGTGGCCCCAGATCCACTCCTTCGCCATCGGATTGGAAGGCGCGCCGGACCTGGCCCCGGCGCGGCTGGTGGCCCAGCACATCGGAGCCATCCATCACGAGGTCCACTTCACGGTGCAGGAAGGGCTGGACGCCCTCTCCGACGTGATCTATCACGTGGAGACCTTCGACATCACCACCATCCGGGCCTCGACGCCCATGTACCTCCTCATGCGGAAGATCCACGCCATGGGCATCAAGATGGTGCTGTCCGGCGAAGGCGCGGACGAGATCTTCGGCGGCTACCTCTATTTCCACAAGGCGCCGGATGGGCCGGAACTTCACGCCGAGACCGTGCGCAAGCTCCAGAAGCTGCACCTTTACGACTGCGCCCGGGCCAACAAGTCCAGCGCCGCCTGGGGCGTGGAGGCCCGCGTGCCCTTCCTGGATCGCGAGTTCCTGGACGTGGCCATGCGCATGGATCCCTCCCTCAAGCTGCCCCGGAATGCGGCCCGACCCCGGCCCATCGAGAAGTTCCCCCTGCGCCAGGCCTTCGACGGCGCCATCCCCGACGAGGTGCTCTGGCGCCAGAAGGAGCAGTTCTCGGATGGCGTGGGCTATGCCTGGATCAACGCCCTGCGGGCCACGGCCGAACGGGAGATCAGTGACGGCATGTTGCGCGGCGCGGGGGAACGCTTTCCGGTCAAGACGCCGGAAACCAAGGAGGCCTACCTGTACCGGCAGATCTTCGAGCAGCACTTCCCCAGCGCCACCGCCGTCCACTGTGTGCCCTTCGAGCGCAGCGTGGCCTGCAGCACCGAGACAGCCCTGCGCTGGGACTCCTCCTTCGCCAAGCTGACCGATCCCTCCGGCCGGGCCGTCATGGACATCCACGATCAGGGCTACCGCCCTTGATCCCTCCCAGAACCAGACCCGGTTCCTGCGCTATCATGCCCGGATCCGGAAACCCTCCATGAGCCCAGCCACCGAGCAGCGGCACTCCCGCCGCATTCCCATCGCCTACAAGGTGAGGCTGGTCGCCGAAGACCAGATGATCAGCTTCCCCACGGCCTTGAACCTGAGCATGGGTGGCATTCTGCTAAGCGGTCCCGGGCGGCTGCCTGTGGGCAGCCACTGCGGCGTGGCCATCCTGCTGGCCGACGGCGGCACCGGACGGCGGATCGTGGCCCGGGGGACCGTCGTCCGCAATGACGCGCAAGGCATGGCCATCGCCTTTTCCAAGGCCCTGGACCGCCATAGCGAGGACTCCCTGCGGGCGCTCATCCATTCGCTGGAGCCTGGCGCCGAGGCATCCGGCCAGGAATCCAGGCGCGAGGTGACTGATGCAGGATCCTGAAACCTCGCTGGCCCAGTTGATGGCGCAGATCAAGCCCGGAGCCATGGCGCCAAGAGAAGCCGCTGACAGCTGGGAAGTGCCCGCCTTCGAGCACTACGAGGACATCCGTCTCTGGCTGAAGGAATCCGTCATGAGTGCCCTGCTCTTCGAGCGCTTTCCCGACGGCCGCTGGACCATCCAGCTGCTGCTGAAAGAGCAGAACCCCGGCACCTACCGCTACATCGTGCTGTGAGTAGACCGGCCCCCATGACTCCAGCCCTCCGCGTCACCACTCTTCGTGCCACGGCCCTCCAGTGCCTGGTCCTGGCCGGGCTGGCCGTCGCCGCGGGCCTGCTCGCCAACACCCTGGCCGGCCCGTCGCGCCGGTTGGCCTGGACGGGGGCCATCTCGCCACTGCCCGCCATGCCACCGCTGCCTGTCCTTGCACCCCGCAGCGCACCACCCACCCCCTCGGAACCAGCCCCCCAACCAACCGCCGTTCAGGGGGCGAAAGCCCTTCCGCAGCCGCGCCCTGCCCCCCCCGTCAAGACGACGCCTGCCGCGGCCAAGGCAGCGGAACCCACCGCGCCCCCGCCTCCCGCGGCCACCGGCCCCATCCGCGAAATCAGCGGCCCGGAGGCCTGGCTGGCTTTCCAGGGCAAGGCCCCCTTCCTGGACGCCCGCCGCAGCGCGGAATACACCGAGGGCCACATCGCCGGCGCCTGGTGCACGCCCGTATGGGAAGCGGATCTGGAGGACCGGCTCATTTCTTTCAAGGCCGCACGGCGGCCCGGTCCGGACGATCCCATCGTCATCTACTGCAGCGGCGGCGACTGCCATGACTCCCATCTGCTGGCCGCGAAGCTGCTCAAGGAGGGCTACTACCACCTGCTCATCTACCGCGACGGCTACCCGGGTTGGGTGGCCCAGGGCCATCCTTTCGACAAGGGCCGGCCATGAAGCCCCCGTTGCAGCACTGGCTGTTGCACCCGAGGATCACCCTGGCCTGCCGGATCGCGCTGGGGCTGGTCTTCATCGGCGCCGCCCTGCCAAAGCTCGCGGACCCGCCCGGCTTCGCCAAGGCCATCTGGGCCTACGAGCTGTTCCCCTCCTGGAGCCTGAACCCCCTGGCCCTGGGGCTGCCCTGGCTGGAGCTGTTCTGCGGCTTGGCGCTCTGCCTGGGCCTCTGGCTACGCGCTGCCACCACCTGGGTCACGGCGCTGCTGCTGGCCTTCTGCCTGGCCCTGGCCATCAACCTGGTCCGTCACCATCCCGTGGACTGCGGCTGCTTCGGCACCGCCGCGCCGAAGACCGAGACGGAACGGCTGGCGGACATGCGCTGGTCCCTCCTGCGCGATCTTGGGCTGCTGATCCTCGCCGCGCAGATTCTCTTGGCTTCGGGCCCGGGGGAGGAACTCGAAGCAGACGGGAAGGCGAACAGGTCTTGAATCGCTGATTCCTGGTTCGATCAGCTCCGCCCCATGGCCAGCAGGTTTGAGGCCCAATCCAGCCAAAGGCCCGCCGCCGAATCGTTGCCCATGATCCGGGAGAGCTGGTCCCGGGTGGGCTCGGGCAGGGACAACACGGGAATCCCCGGCATGCGGTAGGCGATGGCGCACATCATGAACTGCGCGGCCTCGCCTCGGGTGACCACCTTCAGGCGGTCCATGGAGCGGCTCCAGCAGGCCTCCGCCAGGGTCTCGAGGCGATGGACGTTCCAGGGATACACCACGTGATCGAAGGCCACGGGACCCAGGCCTGGGCGCAAACCCGCATAGGTCGTGGCCAAGCCCAGGCTGCGCGGCGGAGCTGCGTCCCAGAAGCCTCCACGGCCCAGGGCCAGCCGCTTGGCGATCCCCTCGAAGGTGAATTCGGCGGTATCCAGGGATGAAGGATCGCTCGGGGGCGGCAAGGTCACGGCATCTCCTGGGCATCCCAGGCAACGTGAGCCCTAACCATGCGTCGAGGCAAGGCCCAACTGGAAAACCTTGAACCGCAGCTGTCGCAGATTCGCGCGGATAAAAAGCCCCAAAGCCAATTATCTGCATCATCTGCGGTTGATTTTATTCCCTTCCTGGTTCTGGCCACTAGCAAGCGCGCTTTACTGAATCACCCCCAGCTCCCGACCCACCTTGGTGAAGGCCTGGATGGCGTGATCCAGATCCTCCCGGGTGTGGGCGGCGCTCAGTTGCGTGCGGATGCGGGCCTGCCCCTTGGGCACCACCGGGAAGAAGAACCCGATGACGTAGACGCCCTCGTCCAGCAGCCGCCGGGCGAACTCCTGGGCCAGCGGCGCCTCGTAGAGCATGACGGGCACGATGGGATGCTCGCCGGGCAGCAGCTTGAAGCCCGCCTGCTCCATGCCCGCACGGAAATATTTGGCGTTCTCGTGGACCTGCCGGATGAGGCCCTGGCTGTTCTTGAGCAGCTCCAGCACCTTGAGGGTGGCGGCCACGATGGTGGGCGCCACGGAGTTCGAGAACAGGTAGGGCCGAGCCTTTTGCCGCAGCCACTCGATGGCCTCCCGCTTGCCGGCGATATAGCCGCCGGAAGCCCCGCCCAGGGCTTTGCCGAAGGTGCCCGTCATGAAGTCCACCCGGCCCATGACCCCGCAGTGTTCGTGCGTGCCCCGGCCGTTCTCGCCCATGAAGCCCACCGCATGGCTATCGTCCACCATCACCATGGCCCCGTACTTTTCGGCCATGTCGCAGACCTCGCGCAACTTGGCGATGTAGCCATCCATGCTGAAGACGCCATCGGTCACCACCAGCTTGAAGCGGGCCCCCTCGGCGTCGGCGGCCTGCAACTGGGCTTCCAGGTCGGCCATGTCGGAATTGGCGTAACGGAAACGCTTGGCCTTGCAGAGCCGGATGCCATCGATGATCGAGGCGTGGTTCAGGGCGTCGCTGATGACCGCGTCCTCCTCGCCCAGTAGGCCCTCGAAGATGGCGCCGTTGGCGTCGAAGCAGCTGGAATACAGCTGGGTGTCCTCGAAGCCGAGGAAGGCCGCCAGCTTCTGCTCCAGCTCCCGGTGGATGTCCTGGGTGCCGCAGATGAAGCGTACCGAAGCCATGCCGAAGCCGTGCTCGTCCATCACGGTTTTGGCGGCCAGGATGACCTCTGGGTTGTTCGCAAGGCCCAGGTAGTTGTTGGCGCAGAGGCACACCACGTCCCGGCCATTGGCCCGCATCTGCGGCTGCTGGGGCGAGGTGATGACCCGTTCAGTCTTGTAAAGGCCCGCCTCCTTCAACTGCTCGAGCTCGTGGTTCAGGTGGGCCAGGTAGCCAGGATGCACGGCGGATCTCCTATGATCAGAGGCCTGATAGGATACTGCGAGGTTGAGTGGCGATCACCGGGTCGCGTCAACCCTTTGCGAACCGGAAAGGAATCCATCTTGCGCCCCCTCCTGCTCCTGCCCGCCCTGCTGCTCACCCTGGCCTGCAGTTCCAAGCTGGAACGCAGGAAGGCCGAGGACCTGCTCCGCAAGGATTACCCCGTGGTGGTTCCCGTCACCGTGCCTGAGAAGGCCTCCGCCGAGAAGGGCACCCCCGCCCACCTCCGACTCACCACGCTCAAGGAGAACCTCGACCGGACAGGTTGGTTTGACAGTTCCGTCAAGACCGAGGGGGGCCAGGAGGTCTTCACCTTCCGGCTGAAGGCCGACGCGCCAAAGAACGTCAAGGCTTCTCCCCAGGGCTTCTCGGTGCCAGCGGCGGAGGCGGTCTTCGTTCGCGCCACGCGCCTGGAGCCCACCCGGGAAGGCGCCCGGGTGACCTACGAGATCCGTCTGGAAAAACCCACGGCGCAATTCCCCTTGTTCCAGGCCCTCCACCAGGACGTCCGGGTGGGCCAGACCAAGCCCCGCCACGCCACCTTCGAGCGCCGCAAGGGGGCCTGGGAGCTGACCGGCACAGACGAGGTCTTCCGCAAGGCGGAGTGACCGGAGTTACAGCTTCATTGCTTGGTCGCTGGGGAGACCGACCGTAGCCTGAAGGACACGAGGTTCGCTTGAATCACAGTCCCGCCTTCCGGCTGCGCCGGTTCCTGAACTGGTTCCCCCTGGGCCTGACCTATGCAGCCATGTACATGGGCCGCTACAACTTCAACATCGTGAAGAACGACATCGGCGCTTGGTACCACCTGGACAAGGCCCAGATGGGCCTCATCGCCTCGGCGGGCTTCTGGACCTACGGCCTGGCGGTCGCCCTCAATGGGCCCCTCGCCGACCGCTTCGGCGGCCGCAAGGCCATCCTGCTCGGTGCCCTCGGCGCGGCGCTCGTGAATCTGGCCATCGGGGTCATGTTCCTGAACACCGCCGGCACCCAGGTGCTCCTGAGCATGAGTCTGCTCTGGAGCCTGAACATGTACTTCCAGAGCTTCGGCGCGCTCTCCGTGGTGAAGGTGAACAGCACCTGGTTCCACGTCCAGGAGCGCGGCGTCTTCGGCGGCATCTTCGGCATCATGATCAGCTCCGGCTACTTCCTGGCCACCACCATCGGCGCCTGGCTCCTGGCCAGCTTCCGCAGCTGGACCGTCATCTGGTTCGTGCCTTCGGCGGCCATGCTGTTCATGTTCGCCGTGGACTGGTTCCTGGTGCGCAACCGCCCCAGCCATGCGGGTCACGCCGACTTCGACACCGGGGATGGCTCCGATGCCGGTTCCGCCGAGGACACGCCCCTGCCCCTGCGCGAGCTCGTGCAACGAGTCTTCAAGAATCCGATCATCGTGTCCCTGATCTTCGCGGAGTTCTGCACGGGCTTCGTGCGCCAGGGCGTGATGCTCTACTTCACCGAGTATTTGCAGGAGATCTACCACCTGGGCAAGAAGGAGCACCTGTTCTGGTGGACGGGCATCGCCTTCATGGGGGGCGGCATCCTGGGCGGCCTGCTCTGCGGCTGGTTGAGCGACAAGGTGTTCCAGTCCCGCCGGCCCCCGGTGGCCTTCCTCTTCTACCTGGTGCAGGTGGTGATGCTGGGCCTGCTGGGTCTCACCCTGGGCCAGGGCACTTCGGGCGGCCAGATCTGGGCCGTGGTTCTGTTGGGCCTCACGGCCATGTTCATCTTCGGCGTCCATGGCATGCTCAGCGGCACCGCCAGCATGGACTTCGGCGGCCGCAAGGCCGCGGCCTCGGTGGCCGGCGCCCTGGACGGCATCCAATACATCGGCTCGGGCCTCACGGGCTTCGGGCTGGGCTGGATCCTCAAGACCTACGGCTGGGACGGCGTGGCCGCGCAGGGTCATCAAGCCGCCAACGCCTGGATCTGGGTGGGTTGCATCATCCCCTTCAGCCTCATCGGCGCCTTCATCATGACCCGCATCTGGAACGCCAAGGCGGGCGCTGGAGCGCACTGAAAGAAGTTCAACCGCAGAGATCGCAGAGGACGCAGAGAAAAGCAGAAGACCTCTGCGCTCCTTGCGCCCTCTGCGGTTAAACAGTCCTTCTACTTCTTTGCCAGTTGATCGAACGCAGCCTTCAGGCCACCGTGGATGGCCTTTACATCCGCGGCCTTCCACTGGTTCTGGTCCTCGCGGACGAATGTGGTGAGGTCATTGCGATTGTCGAAGCGGGCCACGGGCAGGTGGTAGACCTTGGTGGCATAGCGATCACCCTCCTGGATCGTCCGCTCCACGCGGACGGTGCCGGGGCGGTCGCTCTGTTCCATGAGCCAGGCCATGTCGTCGGTGCCGTACTGGCCCAGCATCACTTCCATGGGCACGCTGTGGTGCAGGATGCTGCCCTGGCCGTCGGGCCGGCCGCGTTCGATGTTCTTGCGGCGGCTCTCGACTGGATCCACCCAGACGTAGAGCACAGCTGCCTTCTCGAGGATGGCGGGAGCGAGCGTCTGGAAGGCTGTGTCGTAGCCATGGGGGGGACAGAGGGGGAAAGCCGAACCATGGGCGCCACCTCGAGCGGCCTCGATCACCAGCGTACGGCCGGCCTTGTCCTGGGCATTCTGGCGGTTGAGCGTATCCAGCTCGGCCCGGCACTCGGCCTCCAGGGCCTCGGCCATGCGCTTGCGGAGGCGGTGGGGGATGCCGCCCAGAGGCTCGGCCAGGCCCACCTTGGCGTGGGCCGCGTCCAGACGGTCGAAGAGATGCTGGGCCGCGCTGGCGGCCAGGATCTGGCGGCTGGCCTGGAGGTTGGCATAGTCCTCGTTCAGCAGCTCGATGAGCACGGCCCAGGTCCAGTTGTCGCGGAAGGGCCGGTTGGGACCGTGGTAGTAGGCGTAGTCCAGGCCATTCGTCTGCAGTTCGTCGTCGATACGGTGCATGAGGTGGACGTAGGGGTAGTCGTCCAGTTGCAGTGTGGGTCCCATGTGGAAATCGTCCCGGCACTGCTCCGGCGTGAGGCTGGCCAGGTAGCGGCGCACCTCCGACTTGCCCGAAGCCGGCAGACTGAACAGGAGGATGGTGTCGAGGAGCTGGGTCATGGGGTCCGCCGTACGAATCCTCCAATATGCCACGACACATCGCCCCGCGCTCATGTTATGCCTGGAGGATGCGTGACCGTGAAATCGTCGAGCGCGTCCGGGACGCCACGGACCTGCTGGCCCTGGTGGGCTCGGC
>JBBRZL010000064.1:0-18001 GCA_038236735.1 Holophagales bacterium
AGGCCAGCACGGCCACCACCACCGGGAAGAGCATGGGCGCGGGGAAGGAGGCCGCCACCTGGACGATGGGCTGGAAGATGCGCGACAAGCGCTGGGAGAGGCCGATGGCCAGGCCCGCCGGCAGGGTCCAGCAGAGGCCAATGAGGATGGAGGCCATCACCCGGGACAGGGTGAGACCTGCGGCCTTCAGCAGGATCCACCAGGCGCCCGGCTGGAGCTGGTGCAGGAGGTGGACCACGCCGACCCCGCCCAGCACCAGGAAACCCGAGAGGATGATGAGCGCCACCAGGGACAGCCAGGGCGCGACATGAGCCGCCCGCTCCGGGCCGCCCGCCGGTTGGATCTTCTTGTGCACGGGATGGCGGTGCTGCCGCTTCCGCCGCCGCAGGGCGCGCCAGCGATCCCAGCGGCGGATGAGGCGGGAGCCCCGGATGAGGTTGAGGAACCAGCTCTGGGAATCGGCGACCTGGACCGTATCCTCGATTCGGAACCGCTGGGCCCACACGACCACCGGCCGCCACAGCACCTGGTCCAACAGCACGATCATCACGATCATCGCCGCCACGGCACAGAGCTGGGCCTGCACGTCGTGATGCTCGACCGCCACGCTCATGTACGAGCCCAGGCCGGGCACCCGGAAATCCTTGTCGCCCAGCTTGAAGGCCTCCACCAGCATGAGGAAGAACCAGCCGCCGGCCATGCTCATCATGCTGTTCCAGGCCAGCCCCGTGGTGGCGAAGGGCAGCTCGATCCACTTGAAGCGCTGCCACCAGTTGAACCGGTACACCGTGCCGGCCTCCTGCAGTTCCGCGGGCACACTCTTCAGGGAGTGGTACAGGCTGAAGGTCATGTTCCAGGCCTGGCCCGTGAAGATGGCGATGATGGCCGTCAACTCGATCCCCACGTTGCTGTGGGGGAAGGCCGCCACCAGCGCGAGCATCAGCGGCACGATGAAGGTCATCACCGGGATGCTCTGCAGGATGTCCAGCAGGGGGACGAGCAGCCGCTCGGAACGGCTGTCCTTGGCGGCCCAGTAGGCATAGATGAGGGTGAAGAAGAAGGAAATCAGGTAGGCCGTGAGACCCCGCATCATGGAGAAGAAGGTGTACTTGGGCAGGGCCCAGGGGGACAGGTCGATCACCAGCACCGGCCGCTGGAGGGCGGTCCACTGGTGGCCCAGGAGAATCAGCCCGTAGAGCATGCCAAAGGCCGCAGCGACCAGCAGGAGATCCACCCAGCGCCGCCGGCGGAGCGGGGAGAACAGGGCGTTGGCCTGCCCCCACATGGTGTCTAGAAACTTGTGCATCATGGCCGGTCCGGAGGAGCGGATGGGGCGCGCTGGAGCGGGTCGCCATCCCGTTCAGGGTGCGGAATCGGGAGAGCTTGGAAGAGCCACCTCAGCGGGCGGCGCGACTCGACGGAGGTTCGGAGAGGTCGGCATTGCGTCCCACTCGAACCTCCTTTCCGGCGCCAGGGCCTAGGGCAGTCTGACCGCCTCACAAGGGGGGGGTCAACCCGGGAACCAAGGAATTTACGGTCTCGGCACGGCCTGCAGCAACTGGAGGATGGCCTGATCCGTGGTGGCGCCGTCAGCCTCGCTTTCGAAGGTGAGGAGCAGGCGGTGGCGGAGCACGTCCGGGGCCAGGTCCACCACGTCCTGGGGCAGCACGTGGTCGCGGCCCTGGAGGTAGGCCAGGGCCCGGGTGGCGGCCTGGAGGGAGAGGGAGGCTCGGGGGCTGGCGCCGCAGCGGAGCTGTTCCTTGCCCTTCCAGGGCTTGCCGTGGCCCGGCCGGGTGGCCTGCACCAGCCGCACGATGTAGGTGCGGATGGCGTCGTCCAGGCGCACCTGCTGGGCTTCGCGACCCGCGGCCAGGAGACTGGCGGCATCCACCACGGGGTGCACCTGGTCGCCGGTCAGGTGGGCCCGGCGCAGTACCTCGACCTCCTCCTCCTGCTTGGGGTAGTCCACCCGCAGCTTGAAGAGGAAGCGGTCCATCTGCGCCTCGGGCAGGGGGAAGGTGCCTTCCTGCTCCAGCGGGTTCTGCGTGGCCAGCACCAGGAAGGGATCCGGCAGGGGGAAGCTCTCGTCGCCCAGGGTGACCTGGCGCTCCTCCATGGCCTCCAGCAGGGCAGCCTGCACCTTGGAAGGCGCCCGGTTGATCTCGTCCGCCAGCAGGAGGTTCGTGAAGATGGGGCCGCGCTTGGGCGTGAAGGTGAGCTGCCTGGGATCGAAGATCAGCGTGCCCACCACGTCGCTGGGCAGCAGGTCCGGCGTGAACTGGATGCGGCGGAAGCTGGTGTGGCTGGCTGCGGCCAGCGTCTTGATGGTGCGCGTCTTCGCCAGGCCCGGCAGGCCTTCCAACAGCACGTGGCCGCGGCAGAGCAGGGCCACCAGCAGGCGGTTCAGTAGCAGCGGCTGGCCCACGATCACCTTCTGGCATTCGGCCAGCAGGGCTTCCAGGGAGTGGGCGGAGGTCGGGGTCATGGGGCGTCCTGGGGATGCTCTCATCTTGACTCGATTCAGCTGTGGCTGAAACGGTTCCGTTGACCCACGGTAAGTGGCCCCGCGCCTCGTGCCAGATGCTAGGCTCCTCGGAAACTCAAAGAACCCGTCGTTCCCCCTCAGGAGGACCCATGCGAACTGCCGTCATCGTCGAAGCCAAGCGAACCCCCGTCGGCCGGGGCATCAAGGGCGCCTACGCCGCCACCCGCCCCGAGCAGCTGGGTGCCGTGGTGATCGAAGCCCTCAAGCCCCTGCTGAAGGACTGGTCGGCCCTGGAGGACGTGCTGGTGGGCTGCGCCATGCCCGAGGGCGAACAGGGCATGAACATGGCCCGCCTGATCAGCTTTCGCGCGGGCCTACCCATCACGGCGGGCGCGGCCACCATCAACCGCTTCTGTGGCAGCAGCCAGGAGGCCATGCTCATGGCCGCCCGGGCCATCATGACCAACCAGGGCGACCTCTTCCTGGCGGGGGGCGTGGAGAGCATGTCCAAGGTGCCCATGATGGGCTTCAACCCCAGCGTGGATCCCTTCATCGCCGAGACCTACCCCGAGGCCTACTGCTCCATGGGCATCACCGCCGAGAACCTGGCCAGGGAATACAAGGTCACCCGGCGCGAGCAGGACGAGTTCGCCTTCGGCAGCCACCAGAAGGCCGCCGCCGCCTGGAAGGCCGGCAAGTTTGACAAAGAAGTCGTCACCTTCGAGACCAAGGGTCTGGATGGCAAGCCCTTCACTCTGAAGCAGGACGAGTGTGTCCGGGCTGATACCAGCGTCGAGAAGCTGGGCGAGCTGAAGACGGCCTTCCTGGCCGAGGGCACCGTTACCGCGGGCAACAGTTCCCCCATCACCGATGGCGCCGCCTTCCTGCTGGTGATGGAAGAAGGGCTGGCCAAGTCCCTGGGACTGAAGGCCCGCGCCCGCATCCTGGGCGGGGCCGTGGCCGGCGTGGCGCCGGAGCGCATGGGCATCGGCCCCGTGCCTGCGGTAAAAAAGGCGCTGGATCGCTTCGGCCTCAAGCTGGACCAGATCGACGCCATGGAATTGAACGAGGCCTTCGCCGCCCAGAGCCTGGCCGTCATCCGTGAAGGGGGTTACGACCCCGCCAAGGTGAACGCCTGGGGCGGTGCCATCGCCATCGGCCATCCCCTGGGCGCCAGCGGCGCCCGGATCCTGACCACCCTGCTCAGCCGCCTCGAGACCGACGGTGGCAAGTACGGCATCGCCACCATGTGCATCGGCGGCGGCCAGGGCATCGCTTCGATCATCGAAAAGATCTGAACTGGTTAACCGCAGATGACGCAGATGACGCAGATGGATTCTGGAGATCCTCGCACTTTCGCCATCATTGGCGCTGCGATGGAGGTCCATCGGATCCTAGGTCCTGGTTTTTTGGAAGCGGTTTACCAAGAGGCTTTAGCTTTTGAGTTCGAGACCCGAGGTATTCCCTTCCGTCGCGAGGTAGAGCTTCCTGTGATCTACAAGGGGCATTCCCTGAGGACCACTTACCGAGCTGACTTCGTCTGCTTCGAGAGTGTGATTGTCGAGTTGAAAACAATCGTGAGGTTGGGCGCCCTCGAAGAGGCACAAATCCTCAACTACCTCAAGGCCACTGGCTATGAAGTTGGATTGTTGGTCAATTTCGCCGAACCCAGGCTGACCTACAAGCGGTTTGCGAACTCCAAATCTGCGCCATCTGCGACATCTGCGGTTTCAAATTAGGAGTTGATATGGCTATCAAAAAAATCGGTGTACTGGGTTCGGGGGTGATGGGCTCGGGGATTGCGGCGCATGTGGCGTCGGCGGGCTGCTCGGTGGAGCTGCTGGACATCGTCATCGACGAGGCGGCGCCGGACAAGCTGGCGGCAGCTGCGCTGGTGGCCCTGGCGAAGGCCAAGCCCGCCCTGGCCATGCACCCTTCGTTCCTGAAGAAGATCCGCCCCGGCAACCTGCGGGATCATCTGGACCGGCTGGCGGACTGCGACTGGGTGGTGGAGGTGGTCAAAGAGGACCTGGCCATCAAGCGGGAGCTGTACGGGCGTTTGGAATTTCACTTGAAGCCCGGTGCCTGGATCAGCTCGAACACCTCGGGTATCCCCCTCAAGCTGCTGGTGGAGGGCCGCACGGACGCCTTCCGGCAGCACTTCGTCATCACCCACTTCTTCAATCCGGTTCGTTATCTCCGGTTGCTGGAGTTCGTGAAAGGTCCAGAGGTCGATGCAGCCGAGGCCATGGCCTTCCGCACCTGGCTGGAGGAAAGCCTCGGCAAGGAAGTGGTGCCGGCATATGATTCCCCCACCTTCATCGGCAATCGCATCGGCATTCACGGCATCATGGCCACCCTGCACCTGGCCCTGGCGGAGAAGATCCCCTTCGAGGTGCTGGACCTGGTGCTGGGTGACGCCGCGGCCCGGGCCAAGAGCGCGGCCTTCCGGACTGCAGATTTGGCGGGTGTGGACATCCTGGCAGCCACAGCCAAGAACGTCTACGACCTCTGCCCCAATGATGAAGTTCGCGACGTCTTCAAGTTCCCGGAATTCCTCCAGTGGATGCTGGATCACAAGCTCTTCGGCAACAAGGTGAAGCAGGGCTTCTTCAAGAAGGGGCCCAAGGACGCCAAAGGCAGGAAGACCTTCCTGGCCATCGACCCCGCCACCCACGAGTACCTCCCCCAGGTGAAGAAGGACTGGCCCATCCTGAAGGAACTGAAGGGCATCGACGATCCGGCGGAAAAGGTGAAGACCCTGCTCACCAGCGACACGGAGGCCGGGCGCCTGGCCTGGCGCTGCCTCGCGCCCAACCTCACCTACGCCGTGAACCGCCTGGGCGAGGTGACCGACGGCCCCCTGAACGTGGATCGCGCCATCAAGAACGGCTTCGCCTTCGAGGTGGGTCCTTTCGAGCTGTGGGACATCCTCGGTGTTGAGCGTGTTGTAGCCCGCATGCGCTTCGACGACCAGCCCATCGCGCCGCTCGTCGAGCAGATGCTGGCCAAGGGCATCACCAGCTTCTACCGCTGGGAGCACGGGGTCCCCGTGGCCCAGCTGAACCCGAAGACCCTGGCCTATGACGCGATCCTCGAAGACCGGCGCGTGATCATCCTCAAGCGCGAGGAGGGCAAGGGCAAGGTCATCGCCGAGAACGGCAGCTGCCAGCTCCTTGACCTGGGCGACGACGTGGCCTGCCTCAGCTTCCGTTCCAAGATGAACGCCCTGGACGACGGCATCATCGGCCTCATGGAAGACACCATCCAGAAGCACGTGCCCGGCCGCTTCAAGGGACTGGTGGTGGGCAACCAGGGCCAGCACTTCAGCGCTGGCGCCAACCTCGTGATGGTGCTGAACGCCGCCAAGGACAAGCAGTTCGACCTCATCGAAGAGGTGGCCCGCCGCCTCCAGTACGCGGGCCGCATGCTCACCTACGCGCCCTTCCCCACGGTGGCAGCGCCCTTCAACCTGGCCCTGGGCGGTGGCTGCGAGATGACCATGGCCTGCCAGCGGGTGGTGGGCCATGCCGAGCTCTACATCGGTCTGGTGGAGGTGGGCGTGGGCGTCATCCCCGCCGGTGGCGGCTGCCTTCAGATGCTGCTCCGCATGGAGGACGCCCTGGCCGCCAAGGGCGAACTGGGCCCCATGCCCAAGGTGAAGGCCAGCTTCCAGGGCATCGGCACGGCCACGGTCCACACCAGCTTCGACGAGGCTCAGCGCAACGGCTACCTGCGTCAAACTGATCGCCGCGTCATGAACAAGGCCTTCCTGCTGCACGAGGCCAAGCAGGAAGTGCTGAAGATGGCTGCGGACTTCCAGCCCATCAAGGAGCGCACACTACGCCTGCCGGGCCTGGGCGGCAGCGCGGCTCTCAAGCTGGCCGTCAAGGATTTCCAGTTGCAGGGCCTGGCCAGCGAACACGATGCCATCATCATGGGCGAACTGGCCAATATTCTCTGCGGCGGGGATGTCAGCCTGGTGCAGGACGTCAGCGAAGAGCGCATCCTGGAGCTGGAGCGCCAGGCCTTTGCCCGCCTCTGCAGCCTGGAGAAGACCCAGGCCCGCATGGACGCCATCCTGAAGACGGGCAGGCCGCTGCGCAATTAAGGCTTTTCCCGGCTCGGAACCGCAGGTTCCGAGCCCCATCCCCAACCAAGTTGGAACCCCCACCATTTTGTGACTTAAGCCGCCTTTTCCCGGGCGGCTTTTTTTCGGTGTTGCCAGGGTGTGACAAGGTCGGAACACTTGGAGCGATCGTCCATCGGATCAGACAATCAGGAGGCACTGTGAGCGGCAATTCCCAGTCAACTCCCCGCGTAGCGGCCATCGTGGGTCCCTACCTCTCCGGAAAGACCTCCTTGATGGAGAGTCTTCTCTTCGTGGCAGGCGCTTTGCCACGCAAGGGCTCCGTCAAGGAGGGGAACACGGTGGGAGACTCCTCCCTGGAGGCCAAGGCCCGCCAGATGAGCGTCGAGGCCAGCCTGGCCACCTGCGACTACCAGGGCGAGGCCTGGACCCTCATCGACTGCCCGGGCTCCGTGGAGTTCCGCCAGGAGGCGGTCCATGCCCTCATGGCCGCCGACATCGCCGTGGTGGTCTGCGACCCCGATCCAGGACGCGCGCTCATGGCGGCGCCCGCCCTGAAGTTCCTCGACGACCACAAGATCCCCCACGTCCTGTTCATCAACAAGATGGAAGCCGCCGGCAGTGCCGGCAAGCTCAAGGACGTGCTCAACGCCCTGCAGGTCATCTCGGAACGGCCCCTGGTCCTGGTGGAGGTCCCCATCCGCGAGGGCGACCAGATCACCGGCTACGTGGACCTCATCAGCGAGCACGCCTATAAGTACGAGGCCGACAAGGATGCGGACCTGGTGTCCCTGCCCGAGTCCGTGCTGCCCGAGGAGCAGGAGGCGCGCCAGGCCCTGCTGGAAAAGCTCGCCGACTTCGACGATCACCTCATGGAGGAACTGCTCAGCGATATGACTCCGCCCATGGAGGAAATCTCCGGGGATCTGGCCAAGGACGTGCGGGAGGACCTGCTGGTGCCGGTCTTCTTCGGGTCCGCCGACAAGGACGCTGGCGTGCGGCGGCTGTTTCAGGCCCTCTGCGACGAGGCACCCCGCGTGGACGCCACGGCCGAGCGCCTGGGCATCCCCGCCGGCAAGGAGACGCTGGTGCAGGTGTTCAAGACCGTTCACGCCCAGCACGTAGGCAAGCTCAGCATCTCCCGTGTGTGGCGCGGCGAGGTGGCCGATGGCTCCACCCTGGCCGGTAACCGCGTCAGTGGCATCAACAAGCTCTTCGGCGCTCAGCAGGTCAAGCAGCAGAAGGCCTCTGCGGGCGAAGTGGTGGCCCTGGGCCGCATGGATGAGGTGCACACCAGCGAGGGCCTGACCCCCTCGGCGAAGGTGGAGCTGGCCTGGCCGGAACCCCTCCAGCCCATGCTGGCCCTCAGCCTGCACACCACCAAGAGCGGCGACGACGTGAAGCTGTCGCTGGCGCTGCAGAGGCTCTGCGAGGAGGACGCCTCGCTGAAGGTGGAACAGAACGCCGAGACCCAGGAGCGCATCCTCTGGGGCCAGGGCGAGGTGCACCTCAAGTGCGCCCTGGACCGGCTCAAGAGCCGTTTCGGTCTGGACGTGCTGCACCACCCGCCCCTGGTTCCCTACCGCGAGACCTTTACCAAGGCGGCCAAGGTTCACGGCCGCCACAAACACCAGACCGGCGGTCACGGCCAGTTCGGCGACGTATGGCTGGAGATCAAGCCCCGGGGCCGGGGCGAGGGCTTTGAGTTCGAGGAGAAGATCGTGGGCGGCGTGGTACCCAAGAACTTCTTCGGCGCCGTCGAGCATGGCGTGGTGGACTGGATGAAGCGCGGCCCCCTGGGCTTCCCCGTGGTGGACATCTACGTGGCTCTGGTGGACGGCAGCTACCACACCGTGGACAGCTCCGACATGGCCTTCAAGACCGCCGCCCGCGTGGGCATGAACGAAGCCGCGCCCGTGTGCCACCCGGTGCTGCTGGAGCCCATCTGCGAAGTGCACATCGCCGTGCCCAGCGAGTTCACGCCCAAGGCCCAGCGGCTGGTAACTGGCCGCCGCGGCGGTCAGGTGCTGGGCTTCGACGCCCGGCCGGGCTGGAACGGCTGGGACGTGGTCTCCGCCTACATCCCCCAGGCCGAGATGGGCGACGTGGTGGTGGAACTGCGCAGCCTCACCATGGGTGTCGGTTCCTTCACCTGGGCCTTCCACCACCTGCAGGAGCTCATCGGCCGCGATGCCGACAAGGTGGTCGAGGCCCGCAAGCAGACCAAGGCTCCGGCCTGATATTGATCCGGGGGCTCCCCTCGCAACGCATGCGTTGCGAGGATCTAGGGTCGCGCTGCGCGCACACCCCCGGGCCCCCGCGCAATGGCCCGGCGAAGCCAAGCCATTGCTTTATGCCCTCTCCCGAATTCCACGCTCCGCTTCGCTGCGCGAACACTCCCGAACCCCCGCGAAGAAGCCCGGCTGCGCCGGACTTTTTCGCGGTACTGCACCTGGACAGTGGATGACCCAGCTCCTGGAGCCGCCCTGTACGTTCGACAAGAAAGCGATGAGATAGTCAACAATATGCGACAAGCGCCTGAGAGCTTGAATCTGATGAACCCTTAGTGATCGAGTGCGAGATGCGAAACAGCTGCTTCAAACTATTGCTTCTCCTGCTGGTACTCTGCGCCGTGGCTGCAGCCAAGGAGTGGCCCAGCATCCCGCCCGAAGTCTGGGCCATCAAGGTCGAAGCGGGGCAGCCAAACCAGGGTGCGGTGATCCTGGAGGAAAGGATTCAATTCCGCGAAAGGGACACGGAGGTGCACCGGCGGATCCGGATCTTCAGTGAGGCCGGCAAGGGGGCCGCCACCATCCCCTCCTTCAACAAGATCTTCGAAATGGAAGGGCGCACCGTCCAACCCGATGGCAGCGTAACCCTGTTCAACGATGCCAAGGACCTGGTCTCGACCTCCCTCAAGGTGGGCAGCTGGGAGGCGAAACAACAATCGCTCATCCCCCCCGGGCTGACTGCGGACTGCGTGGTGGACCTGCATTACCGGGTCGGGACCTACATCACCGGAACCTGGTCCGAGCTCCCGCTCCTGAGTGCGTTTCCAATTCGGAGAAAGGTCATCGAAATTCCCGATCGCATGACCATGGGTTCCATCCTGACCGGGCTGGAGCACATCCAGCATGAACGAACCGCCACCAAGGAGGTCGTCACCTTCAACTTCAAGGAGCTGCCGGCCAACGATCCTGAGCCCTATTCCTCACCGACAGCCAGACTCCGCCCACGGCTCATCTTCTTCTTTCAGCCCAATCGCTTGCGCGATGAGGCCGAGAATGGCCCCGCATTCTATTGGAACGAGGTGGGAACATGGTATTTTAAGTCTATCTATGACAGGAACATAAGTAAAGGAAGCACTTATCGCAACTGGTCCAAGGCTCTCCGGGCGGGACTGGAAGGGGATGCCGTCAGCAAGGCCGGGGCCATTCTGTCCCGGTTGGAGGAGCGAATCCAGAACGGCAGCCAGCTCACCTTTGCGGAATTCGCGGCGCTGTCGAGAAAGCTGGCCGAGGAGAAGATGGCCGCCCATGATCTGGATGCCTCGGTCAAGCGGGAACGCACGTCGGCGACGGGAATGCGCTACTTGTTTTTCCAGCTGCTCGTCGACGAGGGGTTGGATCCCAAGATCCTGATGGTTACCGATCGGAATGAGCGCGACTTCCGTTTCGAATTCCCGAATATCTACCAGTTCACAGACACCCTCATCGGCGTGGCCTCGCCAAGCGGCGGCATGGCCTGGTTTGACCCGTCCACCCGCTACTTCCCGGCGGGGATCGTCCCGCCGAAATTCCAGGGGACCCGAGGGCTCCTGGTGAATCCGAAGACATGGAAGTGCGCGCCCTATGACCTTGGTATCCAGGGCTCAAGGGTCAATGTCGGCATCTATGAATACGACCTGAACCTGGCCGAGGAAGAGACCTTCGCCTTGCGGGCGCGTTTCACTGGGTACCCGGAATTCGCCGAACGGAACAAGTTCTTCTCGCTGGAGGCCAAGGAGCAGGAGCGGAAGCTGAAGGAGGAGATGGAACCGAGTTTGAAGGGATACACGATCACCAAGGTCGCCGTGGAGCATGCCACGGACGTCCGCAAGAATCTGGCCTGGACGCTCGGCGGCGCGCGGGAAGCGGAGGAGGGACGCCACAGGGTCTTTCATCCCTTTCCGGGCCTGCCCAGCCCCCTGACCATTCCCGATGCCTGGCCCGAATTGCGCAAGAGCCCCATCGTCCTGTCCTACTGCCGCGTCTTCGGGGCCATCTCGCAGTTCAAGATTCCCAAAGGCTGGCGCCTGGTGACTGATCCCGATCAGGTGCACAGCAATGAATTCGGGACCGTTGCCTGGAAGCTCACCCGCACCACCGTCGGAGAGGAGGACCGGGTGAAGATCATCTTCTCCGTAGAGGTCGGGAAGATCTATGCGCCAGCGGAGTCGTATCGCGCCTTCCGGGAATTCATGGCCTGGATCGAATCCGCGACCCGGCGCTCCCTCACGCTGGAGCGCCTGTCATGAGCTTCGTTCGGACGGTGTGTGCTCTCCTCCTGCCCCTGGCGATGGCACCCATGATGGCCCAGGACCTCAGGGACCTGCCCGAATGGGCCAGGCCCCATGCCCTCGTCGCCAGCAAGGAACCCGCACCCCCGGACGCCGATGCCTGGGTCCTCTTTGAGCGGACGGAAGTGGCCTACGCGGGTGATGGTGAGATCCGCACCCGACGGCTGATGCTCCTCAAGGTGCTCAGCGAACGGGCCCTCGATGCCGGCACCTTTGTGATCCATGGCCTGGGGGGGAAGGCCTCGGTGGTGAAGCGGCTCAGGGGGTGGAATCTGAGGCCCGATGGCGAGGTCACCAAGCTGGACCAGGACAGGGTCGTCACCATGGACAACGCGTCCGAGGCCGACGTATCCACCGATACCCTCACGGCTGCGGCCCTGCCTCGGGTGGCCAAGGGCAGCCTCATCGCCTTCGAATCCCTGCAAGTGATCCAGCACCCCATGGGTCCCATCGCCGCCACGGGCATCCTCAGGTCCTTTCCCATTCGCCGGTGGGAGCTGGAACCCGCCAAGCAGGAAGGTTGGTTCACGAACCTGAAACGGGTGGAAGTCAGAGTGGACCGCCGACATGTCGAGCCCTGGCTGGCCGGACTCTCCCCCCTGGGCGAAAAAGGGCTGGCTGCGGACCGGGTGCCGGCCCTGCCGAAGGACGAGGGCTATCACCCCGCTGCGCGAAATGTCGTGCCGTCCGTGGTGGTTCGATTCCTGGACCCGGATCTGAAGGGCGGGCCTCCCTGGGACGACTGGAACCGCAATGCCGCCTGGATGTACGCGAAGTACACCGACAAGCTGCAGGCGACCCCTCTGGAGGGGGCCAAGGGCAAGGACCTGCGGACAGGTCTGGAATTCCTCACCCGCTGGATGGCCAGGGAACTGCAGTATCGGCAGGTCTACCTGAGCCCGGAGCGGGGGTGGATCCCACTGGAGGCCGCCGAGGTGGGGCGCCGGAAATATGGGGACTGCAAAGACCTCTCCTGTTTCCTCATGGCCCAGCTCCGGCTGCTCGGGGCCGAGGTGCGGCCGGTCCTCGCCCGGATCATGGATGGGCAGGTCGAGCTCGATGAGACGCCTTCGCTTGGCACCTTCAACCATGCCATCGCCGCGGTCCGCCTGAACCAGCGCCTGGGCCTTGCGGCCGAGGTGGAGACGCCCCAGGGGAGATTCCTGCTGGTCGACCCCACGGATCGGTTCACCAGCTTCGGCTTCCTGGGCGAGGTGCATCGGGACGGAAGGGTCCTGATCTGCACGCCCGATGGGGGCATCTGGGTCCAAGTTCCCAGTTCGGCCATCCAACGCGCCAAAATTGGGATCTACCTCAAGGGCGAGGTCGATGCCAGTGGCGGGCTGAAGGCCGCCCTCAGGATCCTGGAGACCGGGAATGCCTGGGGGCTGCGCGGTGTCGCCCAGGCCAGTGGTCTCCAGAACCTCCGGAAGCACCTGCTCACCAACCTCATGGATCTTCCGCCGACGGCGACTTTGGAGATCACCAAGATGGGTGAGCCCTTGGACCTGAACACCCCCTTCCTCATCGAGCTCGAGGTGAAGCATCCGGACGGGTTCAGGCGTTCCGGGGACGAGGCCAGTCTGGCCGCGCTGGGGTGGCGCATCCTCCCAGGTCAGATCCAGAAGCCAGGCGCACCCAGGCGGTACCCGGTCAGGCAGGGGGGCGGCGCCGTGCTGGAGTACACCGCCGACCTCTGGGTAGCCCAGCACTGCGTTCCGATCCTGCCAGCCAAGTCCGGTGACACGCCCTTCCGGTCTTTCTCGTGGTCGGCCGTAGCCAGCCCTGAAGGAACCGGCACCCGGCTGGCTCTGCAGCTGCGCCATGAATCGAAGCTGGTGACCTTCGATGGTGATCATCGCGAAGAGGGGGTTGCCGCCTCCAAGAAGGACCGGGCCCAGGTCAAGAATTTGATGGCCGATGCCCTGGCCTTCAAGGTGCTGCCCTAGCGGACCCCTGCCCGGTGTGGTTGGGAGATTAGGGAAGGCCATTCTTCCATCCCAATGAGACAATCTATCTCCGGATTCCCTCGGGTAATGCGGAGCAGGAGTCTCCTTGGCCCAGCAAGGCGTACAGATCATCACGGTGGAGCCCGGCAGCCTGGCCGAGGAGGCGGGGCTGCGGCCCGGCGATACGCTGCTGCAGATCCACGGCGAGGCGGTACTCGACCAGCTCAACTTCCAGTACCTCATCACCCGGGAGGACGAGGCCACGATGCTCGTTCAGCGTCCGGATGGCAGTACCTTCGAGGCCTACGTGGAGAATGGGGGCGACGCCATCGGCGTGGACCTGGCCCAGGACGAGGTGAAAGTCTGCAAGCAGAACTGCGTGTTCTGCTTCGTGCACCAGATGCCCAAGGGCTTCCGCAAGTCGCTCTACCTGAAGGACGAGGACGTGCGCCTCTCCTTCCTCTACGGCCACTTCACGACGCTTTCGAGCAGCGATGACGCCGAGCTGGACCGCATCGTGCGGGAGCGCCTGAGCCCCATCCACGTCTCCGTGCACGCCACAGAGCCCGAGGCCCGCATCCGGGTGGTGGGCAACCCCCGGGAGGGCGACATCCTCCGCAAGCTCGACCGGCTGCTGGCCGGTGGCATTGACGTGCACACCCAGGCGGTGGTGGCCCCGGGACTCAACGATGGCGCCATCTGGCAGCGCACCGTGGCTGACCTGTGGTCGCGCCGGAAGGAAGGGCGGGGCAGCGTGCTGAGCCTTTCCTGTGTGCCCGTGGGGCTAACGGCCCATCGGGAGCACCTGCCCGACGTCAATGATGTGGACCCGGCCTTCGCCCGGGACTGGGTGGCGCGCTGGACGCCGGAGGTGCGGAAGTACGCCCAGGCCAATGGTGGCGAGCCCTGGCTGCTGCTGGCGGAC
Source organism: Holophagales bacterium (assembly GCA_038236735.1). Lineage (GTDB taxonomy): Bacteria > Acidobacteriota > Holophagae > Holophagales > Holophagaceae > Geothrix. The sequence goes on from JBBRZL010000064.1 coordinate 14,008, forward strand.
GAATGGTTCACCCAGGCGGGCCTGGAGGTACCGGGTCGGGCCTTCTACTCAAAGAGCTGGGCCCAGCTGGAGAACGGCGTGGGCCTGGTGCGGCGCTTCCTGGAGCACAGCCGCCGCTTCATCAAGAGCCCCCGCGCCAAGGCTTTTGCGGGACGCCGTGTCCTGCTCATTACCGGCGCGAGTTTCGCGCCGACGCTGAGCCGCGTCGCGGCTCAGCTCAACCGTGCCGTGGGCAGCCACCTGCGCGTGGTGGCGGCGAAGAACTTCACCTTCGGCGAGACCGTCACCGTGGCGGGCCTGCTCTGCGGCGAGGACCTGAAGTACGCGGCCCATGCCGATCGCGATGCCAAGGGCGGCAAGGCCGACTGGGTGGACGCCGTGGTGGTGCCCTCCTCCAGCCTCCGCACCGTCACGGGCCCCACGGACCAGTACACCCTGCGCGGCGCGGTGGTGCGCGAGGAAGGCACCTTCCTCGACGACTTGACTTTGCCGCAATTGGCGGCGGACCTCCGCGTGCCCACGGTCCCCAGCGGCGCCAACCTCTCCCACCTGCTGGACCACCTGGAGGCCGCCGATCGCGGCGCCTTCCGGGGCGGGGCCCTCGGTTCCACTTTCCACACGGCTGGATTGAACCTGCCCCAGGGCGCCTACAATCCATAGCTTGCCGCGGCCCTTCCGGCCGCGGTTAACCTCTGGGCAAAGCCCGGAGGCCAGGTAGGATCTCAGGGATGTCGACCTCCACAGCCGCCCAGTCCCGCTGCCGCCAGGTGGCGCGGGCGGAACTGGCGGGTTCGGCACTCTGTTTCGGGCTCATGGCCATTCTGGCGCGGAAGCTCACGCAGCCGGGCATGGGCTTCACGGCGGGCCACTTGGCCGTGCTGCGCTTCGTGGTGGGGGCCCTGCTCAGCCTGGCGGCCTTCGGCCTGGTCCCCGGGCTCTACCGGCCCAGCCACTACCGCTTGCTGATCACGCGGGGGTTGTCCGGCGGCGCGGTGGTGGTGCTTTATTTCTACGCCCTGGCCCACATCCCGGCCGGGGAGGCGGGCATCCTCTACAATGTGTTTCCGGTGATCGCCGTGGTGCTGTCACTGGTGCTCTTCAAGGAGCGGCCCACGGTCCACCTCTGGCTGGGCATCCTGGCAGCCTCCGTGGGCGTGGCGCTGGTGCTCGGTCAGGGGCATCTCGGCATCGGCCTCGGCCGGGGGCAGCTGGCGGCCCTGGCCGCGGCCGTGTTTGCAGCCACCAGCGCCAACGCCATCCGGGCCGTGCGGCACACGGACAACGCTGCCACGATCTTTTTCTTTTTCTGTCTCGCGGGCCTGCCGGTGGTGCTGCCCTTTGCCCTCACGCCCTGGCCCGGCGGCCTCGGCCCCTGGGCCCTGGCGGGGCTCATGAGTCTGCTGGCCTACGGCGGGCAGATGCTCATGTCGGACGCCTACGGCACCCTTTCCGTCTCAGAGGCGGCGGTATGGCTACAACTGCTCCCCGTCGTTCAGTACCTTTTGGCCGTGCCCCTCCTCGGCGAGGGGATAACGGCCTTTGGGCTGGCGGGCGTGCTCATCACCATGGCCGGCGTGGCCTACGGCACCGTGCTGGGGCACCGCAGGCAGGAATGAGAAGGGCCCCGGATCGGGGCCCTTCTCTCGTTGTTGTGATCCCGCTCTAGGTGACGGGAACCACCGCGGGACGCTTCTTGAGGGTAACGGCCACCTTCACGTCGCCGCCGTCCTGGCCCATGAACTTGTCCTGCTGCTCCAGGGACTTCTTCTTGGCGGTCTCGGAAGACACGCGGATGGCATCGAGCACGTCCACCATGACCTGGAACTTCACGTCCTCATCCACCTTCAGGAAGACCTTCCGGTAGTTGAGGGGCTGCAGCAGCACGGCCTCGGGCAGCTTGGCGATGAGGCCGTCTTTGTCGATGCGGTCCTGTTGGAGGGTAATGCTCCCGTCCTGGTCCACCTGGATCAGGATGTTATTAGGATCGGGAGGGGTGGGCTTGTTCACCACCACCGATCGGGGCACCACCACCTTCATGGCCTTGCTGAGACCAGGCACCATCACGATGAAGACGATGAGCAGCACCAGCACGATGTCGATCAGCGGGGTGACGTTGATGTCGGATTTCTGTTTGCCCTTGGGCGAGCCGGCATCCATTACTTGCCCCCTTCCTTCTTGTCCGCCGACTTGTCTTCGCTGGTAACGATGGATGCCTCGTCGGCGCCACCCTTCCGGCAGACCTGGAACAACTCGTCGATGTACTTGAAAGGCAGATCGGCGTCGGCCTTGATGAACACGCGCTTGTCGTTCAGTGCGGCAACATTGCGGTTGACGAAGTCCTCCAGCTTCTGGCGCTGGCCCTCATCGTTGATGTAGAACCGTATGTCCTTCGCGTCCTTGTCGTCGATGAGCACGGCGCCGGGGCCGGTCACTTCCCATTTCTCGTTGCGCTTGGAGGTCAGCATGAGGGTCAGGTACTTCTGACTGCCATCCTGCTGCTGCTCGACCTTGGGGGCGTGCTTGGCCAACGGCAACTTCACGGCGTTGTTCACGGCGGGCGTGATCACGATGAAGATGATCAGAAGCACCAGCACGATGTCCACAAGGGGCGTGACGTTGATGTCCGACTTGACGCCACCCTTCTTGCCACCACCTGCATCCATGGTGTACTCCTCTGAATGGCCCGGGGGCTCGCGCCCCCGGACGGGGTGGAAAGTCTGCTAGTTGGAGCTTTCGCGACGGATGAACTCGTCGATCATCTGGGAAGCGGCGTTGTCGATGTTGGTGATCACGACATCCTGCTTGTTGGTCAGCAGGTTGTAGATCCACACGGCGGGGATGGCGACGAAGAGCCCGAGCGCGGTGGTGGCGAGCGCCTCGCCGATGGAGCCGGCCAGCGCGTTGATGTCGCCAGCGCCCTTGGTCTTCAGGTCGGAGAAGACCTTGATGATGCCGATGACGGTGCCCAGCAGACCGATGAAGGGGGCCAGCGCACCGATGGTGCCCAGGCCGCTCATGCCCTTCTTCAGGAGCTCGGCGACCTCGGCCTTGCCACGCTCGATGGCGCGTTCCACGGGCTGGATGGCGTCATGGTTGGGGTTCATGGTCTTGAGCTGCTTCTCGTACTGGAAGATGTCCAGGCCGTGCTTGAGCACGAGGGCGACGTGGCTCTTGTTATGGGTGGTGGCGGCGCGCTTGGAGGCCTCGAAATCGCCCCGGCGGAGGGTATCCATGAAGAGCTTGAGGAACTTGTCGGAGGCCGCGGTGCTCTGGGCGTAGGTGACGAAGCGCTCGACGGCCACGTAGACCGTGTAGCAGAAGAGGACGACGAGGATGATGATGATCCCCTTGTTGGCGATCGAGGCGCCTCGGAAGAGTTCAACGGGGGAGAAGCTGTCGCTGCCACCTTCGGCAAGGGCGAGCATCAGAGGGGAGGCAAGCAGGTTCATGAGAGGTCCTTGTGAAGGATGAAGAGTTGGATGACAGGGTTAGGTTGGAAAGCTAGCGGAGGCGGTAGGGCATCGTCAGCTTGAAACGGGCGTACTGGGGCTGCCCGTTCAGCAGGGCGGGCTCGAACTTCCACTGCATGGCATAGGCCTCGGCGGAAGGGCGCAGCTGGGGCGGGCCTTCCTGGGCCACCGCGGAGGTGGGGATGCCGTCGGGACCAATGTTGACCATCACCACCACGGTTCCCTGGATCTTCGCGATCTTGGCGAGGGCCGGGTAGGGCGGGGCAGGGGGCTGGTACTTGATCTTGATCTGGCTGAAGTCGAAGTCCACCACCTTGCCGGTGCCACCACCGATGACACCGCCGACCACGCCGCCGATGACGCCACCAGGGACACCACCGGGGACGCCGCCGGGGACGCCACCCAGGGAATGATCCTGCTTGGGCAGTTCCTTCGGGGCCTGTTCAGGCACCACTTCCTGCCGGGGGTCGATGGGCGTCGTGTCCACCTTGGAGGAGGTGGCGGCCATGGGCGGCGGCGGGGGG
>JBBRZL010000065.1:0-17803 GCA_038236735.1 Holophagales bacterium
CGCTTCCAAGTAGACCGGCAGAGCACGCACGAAGCGGGCGCCGCAAGGCGCCCGCTTCGTGAATGAGGCTGACTGGCGTCGGCTCAGTGGGACCCGACCAGGAACTCGCTCTCCAGATCGGCCCAGTCAACCTCCTTCTTGCTGGCGCGCAGGTCCTCCAACCGGTGAATCTCCTGGTCGTACCACTGCACGGCCGGGGGTCCGATCCGCATGGTCGATAGCTCGGAGGCCAGATCCGAGGGTCTGATGCGGCAGATCCAGCCCTCCTGGTAGGGGCTGCTCCGGATGGCATCATCCCCCAGGTCCGTATTGCCCTCCACGACCCTGCCGCTGACAGGAGCTGTGAAGTGGAGTTCCTGGCCGCCCCGCTTCAGGGAGAAGAGGGGCTCCCCCATCCGGATTTCCTGGCCCTTGCGGGGCAGGGATACCTGTCCCACCTTGCCGGCGGCCTTCTGGGCAAAATCGTCGATCCCAACCCGTACCTCGCCACTGGCCTCGATCCGCACCCAGGCATGGCCGTTGGAGATGAAGGCCCCTCCGGGGAGGCGGAATGCATCGGCACTCCCGGCTTCTGCCTCGTCGACGGGGGTGAGTAGGCGGATCCCAGGCCGCCGGTGTGGATCCGCATCGAGGCCGGGGTCCTGAGCTCCGCCTGCGGGCACCGGCTGGGGCCCGTCGGTTTCGAAGGACATCTCCGCCAGCGCGACTGCCTCTCGGCGGGCTTCTTCACGCCTGGCCTCCATGCGCCGCGAGGCGGCCCGCATCCTCGGCATCAACCCCAGCACCCCACCCTCCCAGCGCAGGGCCGATATCGAACGGCTCGAAGCCCAGCTGGCGGAATGGACCGCGTGCATCGCGCAATACCGGGCCAGCGCCAAGCGGGCCGATGCGAAGGTGCGGACCGAGCTGGATCGGATCACGGATGACCTGCAACGGCGACGGAACGAGGCAGGGGCCCAGGTCATGCTTCTGAAAGGCTCCAGCGACGCCCAGTGGGACGACCTCAGGTCGGAGCTGGAACACGCCTGGGAAGACGTGCGGAGAGCCTTCCGCAAGGGCTACGCCCAGGTTCTGCATCTCGCCAGGAGGGAGCGCCACACCGGCCCGATCCAGTAGGCAGGGAAGCCTGGTTAATCTGGGGGATCCAACACCCGGCCCCACAACCGGGCGAATCGCCTCCCCGAGGATGCCAGTGGACCAGTTCCCGGAACTCCCGCTCCCGCCCCCCGCCCTCCGCCAGCCCCGGGGCTGGTTCTGGCGGGCCCTGGGGCGGGCCTACCTCCGCCTCGCGGGCTGGCAGATCGAAGGTACTTTTCCGGAGGAACTCCGGTATGTGGCCATCGTAGCCCCCCACACCTCCAACTGGGATTTCCCCCTGGGCGTGGCACTGATGTTCGCGGTGGAACTGCGCGTCTCCTGGCTCGGGAAGCACCCCCTCTTCAAGGCGCCCTTCGGGGGCTTCTTCCGCCGCCTGGGGGGCATCCCCGTGGACCGCCGGGCCAGCCATGGTGTGGTCGGGGCCTGCGTGCAGGCCTTCGCCTCGGCCCCCGCCCTGCTGCTGGCCCTGGCCCCGGAGGGCACCCGCAAGGGGGTCAGCCAGTGGAAGTCCGGCTTCTACCTGATCGCCTCGGGAGCCCAGGTGCCCCTCCTCCCCGTGGCCTTCGACTTCCACACCCACCGGATCCAACTGCTGCCCCTGTTCCGGCCCACCGGCAGCCTGGAGCAGGACCTGCCCCGCATCCAGGCCCTGTTCAGTGAGGTCCAGGGCCTCAAGACGCGCCCCCGGGGATAGAGCGCCTGGGCGTTCCATCCCATACTCCGGGAGCGGCAGCTTCCGGAGCCATGTGGACACCACCCAAGGGAAAGAGACCATCCGCATCCTCGTCCTGGGCGGCGGGATCTCCGGCCTCCTGGCGGCCTGGCACCTCCGGCGGCGGGGGATGGTGGTCGAGGTCTGGGAGGCCACTGCGACCGTCGGCGGTTGGGCGCAGACCCTCCCCTGGCCCGGTCCGAAGGGCGAGCCCGGCTGGCTGGAGCGGGGCCCCCAGGGCCTGCTGCTGGGCCGGAACGGGGCCCTGGACCGTCTGGTCTGCGAACTGGGCCTGACCTTGCTCCCCCGGACCTCCAGAGGCCCCCGCTGGCTGGGCAAGGGGGGGCGCAGGCACTCGAGCCCAGCCACGCTGTCCGGGCTGCTCCAGGCGCCCGGGCTCCGTTTCAGCGACAAGCTCCGGCTGCTCGGCGAGCCCTTTGCGCCCAAAGCCCCGGGAGGCCCCGAGAACCTGCGGACCTTCTTCGCCCGCCGCCTGGGCGAGGGCTTCGCCCGGGAGCTGCTGCCGGCCCTGGTGGCGGGCGTGCTGGCCGCGCCGCCGGAGCGCATCGGCCTGGAGGCGCTGCCGCGCCTGAAGGCCCTGGAAGCCCAGGGCGGCTTGCTCCTGGGCGGCCTGCGGACCGGCCCGGAACCCACGCGCCTGCCCGCGGGCGGCACCGGCGCCCTGGCGCAGGCTCTCGCCGCCCGGCTGGGCCGCGTGTGGACCCACCAGCCAGCACGATCCCTGGAGCCCCTGGCCGAAGGCCGGTGGCGAATCCAGGGCGAGGGCCAGGTCCGCGAGGTGGATGCGGTGGTGCTGGCACTGCCCTCCGGGGTGGCCGCCGACCTGCTACGACCCCTGGCGCCGGAGGTCGCGGCGCTCCTCGCGGCCATTCCCCGCCTGGACCTGCGGGTCTGGCACAGCCGCCATCCGATGATCCGCGGCTGGGAGCGCGGCCTCGGGCTGCTCGTCCATCCCCCGGAGGGCCGGGGCCTGCTGGGCGCGGTCTCCTTCGCCGCCGACGATCCCAGAGGAGTGCCAGGCCTGCTGCAGCTCCGCACCTACCTGGGCGGCGCCTATCCCGTGGCGCCCGAGCAGGAGGCCTGGCCCGGCGTCTTCAGCGAACTGCGCCGTTGGCTGCCAGAGCTGGGCGAGCCCCTCCAGGTGCGCGAGGCAAACTGCCCCGGGGCCTTCCCCCTGCTGGAACCGGGCCACGGCGCCCGGCTGGCCCGCCTCCTGGACGTGCTGCCCGCAGGCGTCCACTGGCTCGGCGCGGCAAGATTCGGCCCCGGCATCCCTGATCTCGCTGAAGGCATCGAGGCTTGGGCAAAGCAGGCCTTGGCCACGGATGTACCCCGATGAACCCAGATCAGGAAGGTCGTTCTTCAAACTCATCCGTGTTCAGCTGTGGTTCCAAAAGTTCTGTCCTACTTCAGCCCGAATGCCACGGCCGCCCCTTTGGCCTGCCCGGTGTTCACCTGGAAGACCCGGCCCGGATCGGCCTTGCCGGTCTCCAGCAGCCAGGCGAGCGCAGCCTTGGCCCGGGCATCGGCGAGCTGGGCCAATTCGGCGGGCTCGGCCCTGAGGCTGCCCACCAGACGCTGCTCCATTTCCGCTGGTGGCGGGGGGGGTGAGGGCTTAGCGCCCTTGACCTCCTTGGGCGCCGGGAAGGCGAGGTCAAAGGCAGCGCGCAGCCAGCGTTCGCGTTCCAATGGCGGCACGGGCCCTTCCTCGGCCAGTTTCAGCGCCTGGGCCCGGGTCCGCCGCAGCAGGGCCTCCAAGGCGGCCTTCCGCAGGGCGGCGCCGTCCAGGTCCGCGTCCACGGCGCCCTCCGCCTCCAGACGCAACTCCGGCCGCTCCTGCAGGGCTTTGGCCAGGGCCTGCAGCTTGGTGAGGGCGGCGGCATCGAGGGCTGTGGCACCCGGCGCAAAGGCCAGGGTGCTGAGGTCGCCGGGGCTGTTGGGGAATAGGTTGCTGATGAGCGTGAAGGGCGAGGTGGCGATCTTCCCCAGCAGTCCGAAGACGGCCTTCCACACGAGCTGGCCGTACTTGATGTCCGGATCGTCCAGGCTGCCTTCCACGGGCAGGTTGAAGGCGATGACGCCCTTGCGGTCCCGCAGGATGGCCAGGCCCAGCTTCACGGGGAGGTGGGTGGCCTCGGGGCTCGCCACCTTGTCGCCCAGGTAGAACTGGTCGAGCTTCACGGCGCTGTCCACCTTCAGGTTCCGGTGGTCGATGCGCAGGTGGGCATCCACATCGAGCTTGCCCTTCTGCACGCTGTAGCCCAGGTACTTGCCCGTGTAGTGCGTGAAGTCCGCGAGGTCCGCCCCCTGGATCTTCAGCGCCACGTCGGTGTCGAGGTCGTTACGCAGGGGCATGGCGTGGCCGGTGATGGTGATGGGCGCCAGGCCGCCGGCGCGGCCCCGGAAGCTGACCTTGGAGGCGGCCTCGGGACGGCTGGACAGGCCCAGGTACGAACCCTCCAGATCGCTCAGCACCAGGGCCGCGTTGGGTTGCACGGAACGGTCGATGAGGCCCAGGCGGCCCCCGGTGATCTCGACCTTGGCGATGGTGATGTCCGCCGCCGAGGCGGGCGTGGCGGGCAGCACGGAAGCCGTCACCGGGACCGGCTTGCCGGCGGGGTTCAGGCGCAGGGCCCGGCCCACGTTGCTGCTGCCGTCCGGCTGCACCACCAGGCGGCCCTCGGGATCGGTCCAGGTCACGGCCTGGATGGCCACGGCCAGGGGCGCCGTGCGGAGGTTCGCGCCGGCAATCCGCAGCTGCTTCCAGCGCAGGAAGGCCTCGTTGCGGGCCGCGTCGCGCACGTCCAGCCCCTGCACCGAGGCCCCGCCCTGATAGCTCAGGCCGTCGCTCTTCCGCCCCTCATAGGCGTAGCGCAGGCGGCCATCCACCCCCAGCTTCCCAGCGGTGACGCGCAGGTCCAGGCTGGCATCCAAGTACGGATCCCAGGGGGCCAGGTCCAGTCCTTCGGCGGCCAGGTGCAGATCACCGCTGGTCTTGAGCAGGGCAAGGCTGCCCTCCACTTTCAGGGAACCCGTGCCGAGTTTCAGGTCCAGCGAGGCCTTGCTGGCAGCCGCGGGATCCAGGGAAAAATCCTGCCAATGCAGGTTCAGGTCCGTGGCCTCCACCTTCACGGGGCGGTCCGGACCCAGGTCCTCCCAGCCCAGGCGGAATCCCTTGAGGGCCAAGTTGCGGATCAACAGTTGGAAGGGCTTCTCGTCCGGCTTCTTGACTTTGGGTTTCACCGGCTGGAAGAGCCGCACCAGGTTGAGGCCCCCCGCCTTGAATTTCTGTAGGTGCAGCACGCCCCGCTCGGCGGTGAGGGAGCCCAGTTCCAGGGAAGGCGTCAGCAGGTCCAGCCGGCCCTGCCGGAGCTCCAGCAGGGGCAGTTCCACGGCGGGTTCCGGCGCGCCCCGCTCGGCGAGCTTCAGGTCCTTCAGGGTGAGCCCCAGGTCCGTCACTTCCACCACCTGGGTGCCCTGGCCCCATTCGAAACGGTACTGGGCGCGCAGCGTGGCCGTGCCGCTGCGGATCTCCGTGGCCACTTGGCCCTGCTCGTAGGGCCGGTACTTGGGCAGGGAGAGGTTCTCGAGGAGCAGGCTGCCCCGGGAGGCCAGGGGCTGCAGACTGAGATCCCCCTTCCAGGCCAGGTGCTCCTTGGCTTCGGTCCAGGCCTCCAGCGCGTAGTCGCTGCGGTGGCCCAGCTGGGTGCGGATGCCGTCCACCCGCAGGTTCACGGGGCCCAGGGCGGTGTGGAAGGGGGCCTCCAGGCTGTGGTCCGTGAACTGGAACTGGCCATCCTGGAGCTGGAACCGCCCGAGGGCGAAGACCCAGGTGGAGGGCGCGGTACTGGCGGGCTTCTCCGCTGGCGACACCTGCAGCAGGTCCTGGAAGTTGGGCCGACCCTGCGCGTCCAGCTCCACCCGGACGATGAGCCCATTTAGCTCCAGGGCCGCGAGATCGATGGTGCGGCTGAGGAGGCGGCGGAACCGGTAGTCCAGGTAGAGGCGCCGGAGCGTGATCCAGTCGCTGCCGTCGCGGTTGGCGACCCGCAGCCCCTCCAGCCGGGCGGTGAAGAGAATGGGATTGAAGTGGACCTGCTGGACCGTGACCTGGCGGTGCAGGAACTCCGCGGCAAAGCGCTCGAGGCGGCCCTTGACGAGCCTCGGGATGAGGAAGAACCCCACCAGCAGCCAGAGGCCGTAGAGCCCCACCAGCACCAGCACCAGGAGCCGCAGCAGGCGCTGTCGGCGCCCCGGGAAGGCCGAGAGTTGGGTTTTCGTAGGCATGGAAAGAGCATAAACCGCCTTCCCGGATGTGATACAAGCCACAATCCCCTGCTCAACTTCCCCGGAAGGGGGTTATTCTCCGAGGGTCGCGCAGGGCCAGGACTGCCACCACCGAGCGTGTCGGCCCTCCGCTGGACCGAGAGGCATAGTGTCATGACGACACGACGCGTGGTGATCCTGGGGGCCGCAGGACGCGACTTCCATAATTTCAATACCGTCTACCGGGACAATCCGGCTTTCGAGGTGGTGGCCTTTACCGCCACGCAGATCCCCGACATCGCGGGTCGCAAGTACCCCGCCGTGCTGGCCGGAAAGCTCTACCCCCAGGGCATCCCCATCTTCGACGAAGCGGAGCTGGTGAGTGTCATCCAGAACCTGAAGCCGGACGTGGCGGTCTTCTCCTATTCCGACACGCTCCACACCACGGTCATGCATCTGGCCAGCCTGTGCATCGCCCACGACGTGGATTTCGAGCTGTTGGGCGCCGACAAGACCATGATCCAGTCCAAGGTGCCGGTCATCGCCATCACCGCCGTCCGCACGGGCGCGGGCAAGAGCCAGACCACCCGCTACATCAGCAACATCCTGAAGAGCCTGGGCAAGAAAGTGGTGGCCATCCGCCACCCCATGCCCTATGGCGACCTCGCCATCCAGGCCTGCCAGCGCTTCGCCGACTACTCCGACCTCGACAAGCACAAGTGCACCATCGAGGAGCGCGAAGAATACGAACCCCACATCGATAACGGCTTCGTCATCTACTCCGGTGTGGACTACGAGCAGATCATCCGCAGCGCCGAAAAGGAAGCGGACGTCATCCTCTGGGACGGCGGCAACAACGACCTGCCCTTCTACAAGAGCGACCTCCACATCGTCGTCGCCGATCCCCTGCGCACGGGCCACGAGATGCTGTACCACCCGGGCGAAGCCAACTTCCGCATGGCTGACATCATCCTCATCAACAAGTGCGATTCCGCCAAAGAGGCGGACATCCAGGCCATCGAGGAGAATGCCCGGAAGGTCAACCCCAAGGCCGTGGTGATCCGCGCCAACAGCCCAGTCACCTGCAACAAGCCCGACATGATCAAGGGCAAGAATGTGCTCGTCATCGAGGATGGCCCCACCCTCACCCACGGCTCCATGACCTATGGCGCGGGTGTAGTGGCCGCCAAGAACTGCGGCGCCGCCAAGATCGTGGATCCCCTGCCCTACGCCGTGGCCTCCATCGCCGCCACTTACCAGAAATACCCCAATGCCCAGGGCATCCTGCCCGCCATGGGCTACGGCGATGCCCAGATCAAGGATCTGGAAGCCACCATCGAAGCCACGCCCTGTGACGTGGTGCTTTCCGCCACGCCCATCGACATCACCCGCGTCCTCAAGGTGAACAAGCCGATGCTGCGCGCCACCTACGACCTGGCGGAAGTGAAGCCCGGCCAGCTGGAGACTGAAGTCAAGAAGGCGCTGCAGGTGTTGGCGCTGCACGCGTGAATCGCGGGGCACGCCCCACGATTCACGTATGGTAAGGATTGGATGTTTCATGGACGGCCCAGTGAATCTGCTGGGCCGTTCGCGTTGCGCATGTGAACAGATGTGACGAATCGCCTGCCTGGAGGCCTTACCCTAACTCAGCATGGGGCAGGGGCCCCAGGCTGAGCAGTCCCGGAGCACACGATGACCCACCTCTTCCAACCCCTCACCCTGCGCGGCCTGACGCTGCCCAACCGCATCGCGGTGTCGCCCATGTGCCAGTACCAGGCGGAGGATGGCCTGGTGAACGCTTGGCACCTGGTCCACCTGGGCGGCTTGGCCCAGGGCGGCGCGGGGCTGGTGATGACCGAGGCCATGGCGGTCCTCCCCGAAGGCCGCATCAGCCCCAATGATCTGGGCCTCTGGAACATGACCCAGGCCGAGGGCCTGGCCCACGTGGTCCACTTCATCAAGGCCCAGGGCGCCGTACCCGGCGTCCAGCTGGCCCATGCGGGCCGCAAGGCATCGAACCCCGCGCCCTGGAAGGGTAGCGGCAGCCTGACCCCCGCGGCCGGCGGCTGGCTGCCCGTGGCCCCCAGCGCCCTGCCCTTCGATACGGGCTGGACCACGCCCACGGCGCTGGACGAAGCCGGCATCCTGGCTGTCATCGAGGCCTTCATGGATGCGGCCCGCAAGGCCCTGGCCGCGGGCTTCCAGGTGATCGAGGTCCATGCCGCCCACGGCTACCTGCTGCACCAGTTCCTCTCGCCCCTCGCCAACCGGCGTACGGATGCCTACGGGGGCTCCTTCGAGAACCGCACCCGGCTGATTCGCGAGGTGGTCGCCGCCCTGCGCGACATCCTGCCCGAGGAGCTGCCGCTCTTCGTGCGCCTATCTGCCACCGACTGGGTGGAAGGCGGCTGGGACCTGGACCAGTCCGTGGCCCTGGCCCAGGAACTGAGGCTCCTCGGCGTGGACCTGGTGGACTGCTCCTCCGGCGGCCTGGTGCCCGGAGCCAAGATCCCCCTGGGCCCCGGCTACCAGGTGCCCTTCGCCGCGCGGATCCGTACCGAGGCCGGCCTGCCCACCGGCGCCGTGGGCCTCATCACCGAGCCCGCCCAGGCCGAACGGATCCTCGCCGAAGGCTCGGCTGACCTCGTCCTGCTGGGCCGCGAACTGCTGCGCGATCCCCGCTGGCCCCTGCGCGCCGCCCAGGCCCTCGGCGCCGAGGTGTCCTGGCCCGCCTCCTACACCCGGGCGGCACAGGGGGCCGTGCCGTTGCGGGAGCCACGGCACTAGCAGCCGACCCTATAGCGCCCGAAACAACGTCAGCACCCGTACCTCCGCCGCCCCGCCTTCGCGCAGCGCCTGGGCGCAGCGGAGCAGGGTGGTGCCCGTGGTCCACACGTCGTCCACCAGCAGGATGATGCCTGCAGGCGCGACGCCCTGGCGCAGGGTGATGGCCTTCCGGGGCAGCCGCCGTCGCTGGGTTTCCGTGCGCGCGGCCTGGCGGCCACTGCGCCAGCCTTTCGACAGCAGGGAGGCGAAGGGCCGCCCGAGGCGCCCGGCGATGCTCTGGCCCACTTCCACGCCCAAGTCGAAACCCCGGACCAGGCGGTGCTGAAAGGTGCTGGGCACGGCCGTGACCTGCTCCACGTCCAGTGCCCAGTCTGGCAGTGGCGCCTGCGCCAGCCTCCCCAGGAGCGCCGCGCGCCAACCCGCTTCGCCCTGCTTGATGCCCGGCAACAGGAGGGCGCCCAGGGGTGGGCGGCCACCGTGATAGTCCCAGAGCGCATCGCCCAGCTCCCAGGCCGTGGCCTCGGGACAATCACCTTCGGCGTGGACCAGGGCGCAGCGGGGGCAGCGGCCCTCGGGCAAAGGCCAGAGGCCATCCCAGCAACGGAGGCAGAGTCCCGCTTCCGAACCGCCCCCCACCGGGCCCAGACAGCCCCGGCACAGGAGCAGGGAACCCCGCGCCTGCTGGAGGCGGGACTGGAGTGCGGCCGGAAGCATGGGGCATCATATCTGCTAGCATCGCCGGAAGCCCCATCCGCCTCACTCCCTGGAACGCCCTTCCGGGCCAACCCCCGGATCGAATGGAGTCCTGTTCATGTCGAACGACCGCCGTGAGTCCCAGCTCTTTGCCCGCAAGCCCCTGGCCCTCCTCCTGGAAGAAGCCAAAGGCGAGAACCGCCTCCGCCGCGTGCTCGGCCCCGTGCAACTCACGGCCCTGGGCATCGGCGCCATCATCGGCGCGGGCATCTTCGTGGCCACGGGTGCGGCGGCCCACAACATCGCCGGCCCCTCGTTGATGGTCTCCTACGTCATCGCCGGCATCACCTGCATCTTCGCGGCGCTGTGCTACGCGGAATTCGCCGCCATGGTGCCCGTGGCGGGGTCCGCCTACACCTACGCCTACGCCACCCTGGGCGAACTGTTCGCCTGGATCATCGGCTGGGATCTCATCCTCGAATACGGGGTATCCAGTGCGGCTGTTGCCACAGGTTGGAGCGCCTACTTCCAGAGCGCCGTCTCCAAGATCGGCATCCACATCCCCAAGCTGGTGAGCGAGTCACCCTGGAAATACGACCCCAGCAATGGCCACTTCCTGGCCACGGGCGCCGTGGTGAACCTGCCCGCCCTCATCATCGTGGCCATCGTCACCGCCATCCTCGTGAAGGGCATCCAGGAGAGCGCCACCTTCAACGGGGTCATGGTGGCGATCAAGGTGACCGCCGTGCTCTTCGTCATCGCCGTGGGCGCCTTCTTCATCACGACGAGCAACTGGCATCCCTTCGCCCCCTTCGGCTGGACCGGCATCAGCTTCTTCGGCCACCGGGTGGCGGGCATGGTGGACGGCGGCGGTGCGCCCATCGGCACCATGGCTGGGGCGGCCATCATCTTCTTCGCCTACATCGGCTTCGATTCGGTCTCCACCCATGCGGAGGAGGCCAAGAACCCCCAGCGGGACGTGCCCATCGGCATCATCGTCTCCCTGCTGGTCTGCACGGTGCTCTACATCGCCGTGGTGGCGGTGCTCACGGGCATGGTGAAGTTCGACCAGCTGGACATCGCCGCACCGGTATCGACCGCCTTCAAGCAGAAGGGCATGGGCTGGGCCGAGGGGCTCATCGCCACCGCCGGTGTGTCTGGCATCACGTCCGTGCTGTTGGTCATGATGCTCAGCGGCCCCCGCGTGTTCCTGGCCATGGCCCGGGACGGCCTGCTCCCCAAGGCCACCTTCGGCGACGTGCATCCCAAGTTCCGCACGCCCTGGAAATCGACCATCCTCGTGGGCCTCTTCGTGGGCGCCCTGGCGGGCTTCCTGCCCATCGACGCCCTGCTGCACCTGGCCAACATCGGCACCCTGCTGGCCTTCGTCATCGTTTGCGCCGCCGTCCTCATCATGCGCAAGAAGCACCCCGAGGCCGACCGCCCCTTCCGCTGCCCCTGGGTGCCCTTCGTGCCCGTCATGGGCGTGCTCAGCTGCCTCATGCTCATGTTCTCCCTGCCCGTGGCCAACTGGTGGCGCCTCTTCACCTGGCTGGCCCTCGGCTTCGTCATCTACTTCGCCTACGGCAAGAAGCACAGCGTGATGCGCCACAACGCCTCCTAGACCGCCGCCATGACCCTGTGGAATGACCTGACGCCATCGAAACGCTGTGACTGGATCGACCAGCTGCGCGGCTGGGCGGTGATCGTGATGATCGAGGTGCACGTCGTGAACGTGTGGCTGCACCCGGGCCTCCGTCCGGACTGGCTGAACTACCTGAACGGCCTGGTGGCGCCCAGCTTCACCATGGCCGCGGGCTACAGCCTGGTGATCTCCACCTTCCGGCTGGACGGCACCCTGCGGCCCTTCTGGCCCGACACGGCCCGGCGCCTGGGCTTCATCCTGCTCTGCGCCTACGCGCTGCACGCCCCGGGCTTCTCGGCCGCAGACTGGACGGTGCTGAACACCGCCCAAAAGGCCCGGGAGCTGTTCAAGATCGACATACTCCAGTGCATCGTCTTCTCCCTGCTGATCCTCCAGGGTCTGGCGCGCCTCGTGCGGAATCCCAAAGTCTTCACCTTCCTCGCCCTGGTCATTGCGATCTTCGTGCCCCTGGTCTCACCCCACCTCTGGGCCACGGGTGTGGCAGACGGCATGTGGCTGCCCATCCGCGGCCTCTTCAACGGCAATATGGATCGGGGCGTGGCAGCCCTCTTCCCGCTGTTCCCCTGGATCGCCTTCCCGGCCTTCGGCGCCTTCCTGGGCGGCCTCTACCGACACTTGCGGGTGGAACCGGCTGCTGCCATCGAGGGGGGACCGCCCGCTCGCGCGGCTCGCTCTGCGTCCCCCCTCGATCTCCCCCACGGGGAGCCCGGGCAAAGCCCGACCTCCCCGTATGGCCCTCACGCCCGCTGGAGTGAGTCCCGGTTCCTGCTGGGGCTCGCGGTGGTGGGGGCCCTCCTGCTGGCCTGGGGTACCGCCATGCAGGAGTCCTGGCTCTGGGGTGGCCAGTGGCTTCAAGAAAATGGCGTCTGGATGCTCCACAGCGCCACCGGAGCCTTCACCTATGGCGAACTGGGCGCCATCTCGAACACCACCCTGCCCAGCGTGGCGGGGCGTCTGGGCTGCATCCTGCTGGCCGGCGCCGCCATGGGCGCCATCGAGCTGGTGCGCCCGAAGTGGAACGGCGCAAATCCCGTCAAGGCCGCCAGTGCCGAATCGCTGCTGCTCTACATGCTGCACCTCAACCTGATCTTCGGCGTGCTGCTGGTCCCGACGGTCATCGCCATCACCGGCCTGGGCTGGGGCAGCCTGGGCTGGACGGGCACGCTGCTGATCACCGCCCTCCTCATCGGCCTGAATCTCTGGGCCGGCGTGGCCTGGCAGCGGGTGCGGCAGACCCCGGAGCGCATGCGTTGGCTGCAACACAAGGGGGTCGCGCTGCTGGGCCTCTGGTTCGTGCTGGGCGGTTGGTGGACCTTCCACCGCGCCCTCCAGAGCCCCGAGCTGGCCAAGGAACCCTACCGCTTCCTGAACGCCGCCCGGGCCCGCAAGGGGCTGCCGCCCACACCCGACGGGCTCTGCCGCGACCCCGAGGAGTACTTTCGGGAAGCCGAACGCCGGAAGAAGCACCTGAGCGAAGCCGCCAAGGCCGATCTGCGCCGGGTCATCCTGGCCCGCGGGGAGGCTCGGCCCTGAACTTCGGATTCAGACCTCTTCGCACTCAATCGTAAAAGAACCACCACGGAGACACGGAGTCCACAGAGCTCGCACGGAGGCCTCCGGGTCTCCGTGGTGATTTGTAACTCTTTGATCGCGATTTGGTATCAGGCACCGAAGAAAGGTCGGAACGCCGATTGCACGGAAAAGGCAGAACTGCTGTACGCCGATGAACACCGAGAACTGAATGATAAACACCGATAAAGCAAGCACATTGGTCATTCGTTCAAGGATGGCGGGGCTCGATCTCGGAATGATCCTGGAAGAAGCCAGCCGCGCCGCCCCCGGGATCCAGCCCGTGCTGAGGGAACGGATGCTCCCTTCTTGATCGGTGCGCCTCTGCGTTCTCTGCGCCCTCTGCGGTTTGCCTTTCCCCCTTGTTGTGTTCTTTGCGCTCTTTTTGGCAGGGTCCTTTTCGTGTCCTTTCGCATTTTTCACGGTTCCAAGTCCTGGTCCATTTGCGGATTCCTGGGCTTCAACCGGAGTCTGGTCAATAATCAAGGGATGACCGATGCGGGCGGCAACGCACCCCTATCCTGGCTTCTCTTCGCCGCCCTGGCGGTGCTGATTTATCGCGCCGCCATGACCGCGCTGCTCTCGGCCTTCCACGCCATGCCTTCGCTGCAGCGGCGGCGGTTGCTGGAAGAGGGGGCCATCAAGGATGCGCGCCTGGCGGCGCTGCTGGAACGGCCGCGGGTGCTGGGACTGGGACTGGGCTTCTGGAATCGGCTGCTGCTCCTGCTGCTGGTGGCCCTGCTCTGCCCCTTCCACAGCGCCCTGCCGGGCGGGGCCTGGACCCTGGGGCTCCTGGTTCTGGTGGGCCTGTGGGCCCTCGACCTGCTGCTGCCCGCCCTGCTCACCTCCCGCGACCCCGCCTACTGGCTGGTGCGGCTGTTCCCCTTCTACGCACCGGCCCAGGCCCTGCTCGGCCCCCTGGTGAAGCCCATCGCCCGCATGCTGGAGCGCCGGCATGCGGAGGAACGGGCCAAGGACGATGACGACGAGGAAGCCACCGACGAGGCCGTCACGGCCCTCCTGGAGGAAGGCGAGGCCGAGGGCATCCTGGAGGCCGAGGACCGCGAGCTCATCCGCAACGTGGTCACCTTCGGCGACACCGTGGTACGCGAGGTGATGACCCCCCGCACGCGCATCGTGGCCCTGCCCCTGACCGCGACCATTCTCGAAGCCTGGTCCACCTTCACGGCCTGCCGCCACTCTCGCCTGCCCGTCTACGAAGGTGGCATCGAGCAGGTGCGCGGCGTCCTGCTGCTGAAGGACCTCATGCAACTGCCGGATGGCGCCCAGCCCGCCCTGGCCACCCTGCTGAAGCCCGCCCACTTCGTACCCGAGAGCAAGCCCGTGGCCGACCTGCTGCGCGACCTCCAGCGGGCCCGCACCCAGCTGGCCATGGTGGTGGACGAATTCGGCGGCGTCTCCGGTCTCGTCACCATCGAGGATCTGCTGGAGGAGGTCTTCGGCGAGATCCGGGACGAGCACGAGGCCCCCGTCGACATGCTGGAGCAGGCCCCGGGCGTGTGGCTGGTGTCGGGCCAGGCCCACGTGGACGATGTGGCCCAGGCCCTGGGCTTCGAGTGGGAACGGGACGGCTTCGACACCCTGGCCGGCCTCGTCCTGACCCGTCTGGGCCGCGTGCCCACGCCCCAGGAGACCGTGGCCGTCGAAGGCGCCCGCCTGACCGTGCTGCGCATGGAGGGCACGCGGATCGTGCAGGTACGGGTGGAACGGACCTAGGTTTCGGCCTGCTCGCGGAGCTTCGCTCTGCGAGATAGGAAAAGCATCTGGAACTGCGAAGCAGTTCCTATCTCCAATCTTCAGCCGTTAGGCTGAAGATTGGAGCTCCTCTGCATGATCCGTCGCCTCCTCGCCCTACTCGCCATCCTCACCCTGCCGAGCACCCTCTGGTTCGTGCAGCGCAAACAGCGCCGCGCGCTGGTGCCGCAACCCCGGGGCATGGTGCTGGGGCTCTACGCGGGGGTGCCGGACTACGACTACGGCGAGGAGTTGGACCGCATCGCCGCCACCGGCGCCACCTGCGTGAGCCTGCAGGCGATCTACCGCATGGACACGGGCCAGAGTACTGAGATCCGCCGCCACCCCACCTCCAGCCCCACCGAGGCCAGTCTGCGCCGCACCTTCCGGCAGGCGAAGGTGCGGGGCCTGCGCATGATGTTCTTCCCCACCATCAACCTGCGCGACGAGGCCACCAATGCCGACTGGTGGCGGGGCAACATCGCCCCCGACGACTGGGACCTCTGGTGGCGGAACTACACGGCCTTCAACCTGCGCCTGGCGGCTCTGGCCCAGGAGGGCGGGGTGGAATGGTACAGCCTCGGCACCGAGATGGCGTCCACCCATCCCTTCCCCGACCAGTGGCGGCGCATGGCGGCGGAAGTGCGCACCGTGTTCCAAGGCAAGCTGGTCTACAGCGTGAACTTCGACAGCCACGACAGCTTCACCTTCGGCGACTGCCTCGACGTGATCGGCATCAACACCTACGACCCCATCGCCAAGTACGACGACTACCCCAGCCCCGACCAGATCCGCGACGCCTGGTGGTGGGTGGTCTACAAGGCCCGCACGCTCACCGCCCGGTTCCATCGGCCCGTGATGATCACCGAGGTGGGCTACCCCTCCGTGGCCCACGCCCACGTGGGGCCCTGGGATTTCCGCACCGACAAGCCCCTGGACCTGGCCCTGCAGGACCTGCTGCTGAAGGGCGCCTTCGGTGTGCTGCGGCACTGGAGCGACGGTGAGGCGGTGTTCTACTACCTCTATGGCGAGAACCTCGCCCAGAAGCCCGTGGGCGGCCCCCTCGACCACACCTACGCCGTCTGGGGCAAGCCCGCGGAAACCACCCTGCGGCAGTACTTCCGCGAGCCCATCTGGGAGGGCCACATCCCGCCCCGGAAGGAGAACATCCACGAGGCCATGGTCCAGTCCCTGGTGAGCTGGCACCGCAAACTGCGGGACTACGAAGACGCGGAGCTGCCCCCCTGGGTGCTGGACTGGGAGACTCAAAACCCCCAGGATGCTTCTGAAGCCCTGGCCATCCTGGCCCAGGAACCACCCCCGAAGCGGCGGGTTCCGAAGGGAGAAGCACGATAATTGGCGTTATTCTCGGATTCAGCCCATGAGCCTGCCCACCCGTCCGCGCCCCCTGCCCCAGCCCGCCGTCGCCGCCAAGTCCCTGCTGGTGGTAGATGACGATCGCGCCACCCTGAACCTCTGCCGGGCCGGGCTGAAGGGCCTCGTGGGCTTCAAGTTCCTCATGGCGCACAATGGCCGCGAGGCCCTGGACGTGCTGCAGCAGGAGCCGGTCCACGTGCTGGTGACCGACCTGAACATGCCGGTCATGGACGGCTTCAACCTCATCGCCAAGGTGGTCTGCCTGTATCCCCAGGTCCCCATCATCGTGCTGACGGGCCTGAGCGAAAGCCAGCACCTGAACACGCCCCTGCAGATGGGCGCCATCAGCATCCTCAGCAAGCCCCCCCGTCTCACCATCCTCATGGACGCCATCCGCGCCGCGGCCCAGTTCGAGCCCTCGGGCATGGTCCGCGGCATCGGCCTGAACAGCATTCTGCAGCTGCTCAACTGGGAGAAGAAGTCCTGCACGCTCACCGTCAAGTCCGAGGTCGGCATGGGCCTGCTGTACCTCAAGCGGGGCGAGGTGGTGCACGCGGCCTACCGGGCCGAGGAGGGCCTGCCCGCCGCCTACGAGATCCTCACCTGGGACCGGCCCGACATCGAGTTCGTGGAGACTTGCCGGGTGGAGCCCACCATCGACCTGGCCCTCACGGAACTCCTGATGAACGCGGCCATGGTCTTCGACCACCGGAGCCCCGAGTTCGGCGAGGTCTGATGACCTGGTTCAACCGGGAACTCAGGGACAGGAAAAGCCAACCGCAGAGGGCGCAGAGGTCCACAGAGGGCGAAAAACGCTCCTGCCCGACTCGCCGTTCGTCTCGATCCCGGTGGGAAAGAAGGTCTAACCACCGATGAACTCCGATGGACACCGATAAAGGAATGAAACGGCAGTGCAGCCCAGGGCCTCGGCTGCATGCGCACGGGCCCGCCGAAGGCGGCTTCCGGCGCAGCCGGAAGTGATCCCTGGCTTGGCTGGGATCACCCAAACCTGCAGCAAGGCCTGCCTGTCCTTATCAGCTTTTCATCAGTGTGCATCGGTGTGCATCGGTGGCTGAGTGCTCTTTATTCTTTTCTCTGCGTTCTCTGCGGTGAATGGTCTGTTCCGATTGGCACTGAAGGACCCCTTCCCGGCTCTTTCGTGCCCTTTCGTGCTGCTGGCGGTGGCTTGTCGGTTTGACGGATCAACCGTTGCTGAATGAGATTTCGGTCAAAATTTTACTCATTTTGAAAAAAAACAACCTTCTGGTCGTCCATGGGGCGCCGATGGGGGAATAATGGCGCCAGTGCGGCCCCACCGGGGCCCCCTCCCAGGCAGGTGTCCATGTCCCAGCTGAAGCCCTTCCGCGCCTACCGGCCCCGACCCGAACTCGCCGCCCAGGTGGCCTCCGTCCCCTACGACGTGGTGAACACCCAGGAGGCCGCCGAACTGGCGAAAGGAAACCCCCATTCCTTCCTCCATGTGGGGCGCCCCGAAATCGATCTGCCCGCGGGCATCGACGTCCACGCCGACGAAGTCTACGCCAAGGGTGTGGCCAACCTCCGCGGCCTCATCGAGAACGGCACGCTGTTCCACGAGAACACGCCCTGCCTCTACGTCTATCAGCAGCGCATGGGCGACCATGTGCAGGCAGGCCTGGTGGGCCTCTGCTCGGTCGAGGAGTACGAGACCGGCGTCATCAAGCGCCACGAGTTCACCCGCAAGGACAAGGAGGACGACCGCACCCGCCACGTCACCGAGCAGGCCGCCAACGCCGAGCCGGTCTTCCTCACCTACCGGGCCGTGCCCTACATCGACCACATCGTGAACGACATCCGCAAGCAGGTGCCGGTCTATGACA
>JBBRZL010000066.1:0-17701 GCA_038236735.1 Holophagales bacterium
GCGACCTGGGCTGGTTCCGGTTCCCCCAGATGCAGAAGCCCTTTTCGGAGGCCGCCTCGACCCTGAAGCCCGGTGAGATCAGCCAACCCGTACGCACCATCTACGGCATCCATCTCATCAAACTGGAGGGCCGCCGAGAGAAGAAGTTCGACGATGTGAAGGTCGAACTGGCCAAGGAGATCTCCGACAGCCGGTTCAACGCCCGGGCCCAGGAACGGCTAGAGCAGATCCGCAAGCGCGCCAATGGCGGGGACCTCGCCGCCGCTGCCAAGAGCCTGGGCAGCCCAGCCCAGCTCAGTCGTCCCTTCAGCAACGAACCTTCTGCCAAAGTAGACGGCCTGCCCGAGCTGTCCCAGATCGTGGGCGAAGTCTTCCGCCTGAAGGTGGGGGATGTGTCCAAGCCCCTGCCCGGCCCGGACCGCCACCTGCTCTTCCGCGTGCAAGAGGAACGCCCCGAGGCCGTGCCGCCCTTCGCGGAGATTCGCGCCAAGGTGCTCGAGGTCTACCGTCTCGAAGAGGCGCGCAAACAGGCCCTGGCCAAGGCCCAGCAGGCGCTCAAGTCCGGTGGCCTCGCCGCCGTGGGGCCCGTCACGGACCAGGCCGCGGCGCCGCTCAGCGGACTGCGCGACCTGGTGGCCCATCCGGGCATCAGGAAGGCCCTGCTCGACACGCCCACCGGCCAGGTGACGCCCATACTCTGGACCCAGGACGGCAAACTATGGGTGGCCCGCATCACCGCCCGGGAGCCTGCCCCGGCCCTCACCTTCGAGACCCGACGCAACCTCATCCAGGAAGTCCAGACCACGGAGGCCCAGAAACTGCTCTCGGCCCAGTTGCAGGCCCTGGATCAGCAGGGCCGGCTGCGCCCCGGCCTCAGCAGCCTCTGGGGGCAGTTCGGCGGCATCTACATCAACAACTCCGCCGTGCAGGTGCCGGTAGAGGAGTAGCCTCCAGCCTTGCGTTCACCTCCAATCGAGGCAGGGCTTCCCAGAGCGTCCGCATGTAGGGATGCTCTGAATTGGCCAGAAACTGTCTTGTCGGCCCCTGGCTGATGGATTCACCGTCCCTCAGCACGAGCACCTGATCGCCTATGCCCGTCACCAGGGGCAGGTCGTGGCTCACCAGGAGCAGGGCGGTGCCCCCGGCCTTCACCTCCAGCAGCAGGGTAAGCAGGTGCGCGGCCAGCGTGGGATCCAGGGCGGAGAAGGGTTCGTCCAGAACGAGCAGGGCGGGTTCCAGCATGAGGGCCCGCCCCAGGCAGAGCCGCTGAGCCAGCCCGCCTGACCAGTCCCCGGGCCGCTGGTCCAGCGCCCCCTCCGGGAACTTCACCCGCGCCGCCATGCGCGCGGCTGCCGCACGACGCTCCCCCTTCGAGCCCCGACGCCAGATGGCGAGGGGTTCCTGCAGGATCTCCCAGCCCGTGCGATGGGGCGGCAGGCTCGCCGTCGCATCCTGGAAGACGGCCTGGACCTTTGGACGGCGGGGCCGGCGTTGGTTTTCGGCAAGGGGGGACCAGGCCGTTCCCTCGAGCGTAATCCGGCCCTCGGTGGGTTCCAGCAGGCCCAGCACCAGGTTCAGCAAGGTGGTCTTGCCAGCGCCGCTCTCGCCCACGACGCCCCAGGCTTCGCCTGGGGCGATGGAAAAAGAGAGGCCGCGGAGTGCCCATTTCCCCTCACGCAGAAGGCCCAGGCCTTCTGCGCACAGGACCGCCGCTGGCCTCAGCGAATCTCCTCAGCGCCCATGAAGGGCCGCAGCACTTCGGGCACCCGGATGCTGCCGTCTGGCTGCTGGCCGTTCTCCAGCACGGCCACCCAGGTACGACCCACGGCGAGGCCGCTGCCGTTGAGGGTGTGCGCGAAAGCGGGCTTGCCCTCCCGGCCGCGCATGCGGATGTTGGCGCGCCGGGCCTGGAAGTCGCCGAACCAGCTGCAGGAGCTGATCTCGCGGTAGGTGTTCTGGGAGGGCAGCCACACCTCAAGGTCATAGGTCTTCTGGCTCCCGAATCCCATGTCGCCGGTGCAAAGCAGCACGCGCCGGTAGGGCAGGTTCAGGGCTTCGAGAATGGCTTCCGCATCCGAAGTGAGCCGCTCCAGTTCGGCCTCCGCCTGGTCCGCCGGGGCGAAGGTCACCAACTCCACCTTGTGGAACTGGTGCTGGCGGATGATGCCCTTGGTATCCCGGCCGTAGCTGCCCGCCTCGCTGCGGAAGCAGGGCGTGAAGGCGCAGTGCCGCAGGGGCAGCGATTCCGCGGGCAGGATCTCGTCGCGGTAGAGGTTGGTGACGGGCACTTCGGCCGTGGGGATGAGGTACAACGCGCCCTCGCCATGGGGGACCTTGAACAGGTCCTGCTCGAACTTGGGCAGCTGCCCCGTGCCGTACATGCTCTCGGCGTTCACGAGGTAGGGGGGAATCACTTCGAGATAGCCCGCGGCGGTTTGACGGTCGAGCATGAAGGCGATGAGGGCCCGCTCCAGCCTGGCGCCCTGCCCCTTCAACACCGAAAAGCGCGCACCGCTGATCTTGGCGGCCCGATCCAGATCGAGGATGCCCAAGGAAGTTCCCAGCTCCACGTGATCCTTTGGTGCGCTGATCTTCGGGATCTGGCCCCAGCGCTTGATCTCCACGTTGGCGTGTTCGTCACGGCCCGCGGGCACGCTGGCGTGAGGTGGGTTGGGGATCCCTGCGAGAAAGTCCTTGAAGGCGGCCTCGATCTCCCGCTCGGCCAATTCCAGGGCCTTGATCTGATCGCCCACCTGCCGCTGCTGAGCGATGAGGGCGTCCGCGTCCTCCTTGGCCCGCTTGAGGCGGCCCACTTCGTCACTCACGCGGTTGCGTTCGGCCTTCAGGGCCTCGGCCTCCTGCAGGATGGCGCGGCGGCGCAGGTCCAGCTCCTGGTAGCGGGCCCGGTCCAGCGTGTAGCCGCGCTCCAGCAGGCGCGCCGCCACGGCGTCGAGATCGGTGCGGAGGAGGTTGGGGTCAAGCATTGGGGAATCCCGGAAAGCTTTAGTTTACCTGGCTCCAGATGCGCCTGCGGCGATCTGGAGTTGGCCTTCGGCTGAAAAGACGAATCCACAGTACTGAACGCAGAACTGCAGGCAACTGCCTTTTGCCGGTGATGGGCGGTGATGACGGCGATAAAGCACGTTCCGGCTCCTCGCCGCAGGGGCCCGCCGTAGGCGGCTTCCGGCAGGGCCGGAAGTCACCCGGGGGCACCGCCGCTGCGCCCCCAAAAGGCGCGGTGGTGGCGCCCCTGGGTGGAGCCCGTGCTTGGGTGGGGATGCAGTATCACTGTGGATCACCGTCCATCACCGGCTGAAATCATTTCTGAATCATTCTGGAATTCAGAAACGCTCAGGCCTGGGGCCAGGCCTCTTCCTGCATCGGCTCTCCGGCCCAGGCCACCGCGAAGGCCTGACGCGCCTCCTCGATCCCGCCACCCGCCCCCAGCAACAGTCCCAGCTTGGCCAGGGCGGTCCAGCGGGTGTGCAGGCCGCCTGAGATGGCGCCGAGGGCCTCCACCTTGCGGCCCATCTCGTAGGCAGAGAGGTCCACGCCACCGTGCGGGCACTGGGAGGTCACCACCACGGGCAGCTTCCGGTCCGCACAGTCCCGGAGGAAAGCCTTCAGGTCGGCACGGTCCATGGGCAGGTTGCCCGCGCCGAAGGCCTGGATGAGCACGGCCCTGGCGCCCACTGGCGCCGGATACCAGGCCATCCCTGGATGGGGTGTGACGGTGCGGATCGTCAGATCGAGCGCTGTTCCCAGGCCCGCCGGCAGCTGGCGCGGGAACTCGCCCGCCTGTGGGTGCAGGCGGATCTCGGCGCCGATCTCGGCCAGGGGCGACAGGTTGGGACTCTGGAAGGCCTCGAACTGGCTGACGCTCAGCTTGTCCGTGGCCACGCCCCGGAGCCAGTGGGTGCCGAAGCAGATGCCGACTTCGGGGACGGCGCGGCAGGCCAGATCCACGGCGTTGACGAGGTTGCTCCGCGCGTCGCTCCGCACGAAGGCCAGGGGGCGCTGGCTGCCCGTGAGCACCACGGGCTTGCCGAGGTCCGCCAGCAGGAAGCCCAGGCAGGCGGCCGTGAAGGCCATGGTGTCCGTGCCGTGGATGATGACGAAGCCGTCGAAGTCCTGCACCGATCGGCGCACCCGGTGCGCCAAGGCAAGGATGTCCGCGGGCTCCAGGCAGGCCGAATCCTGGTTGAAGGGCACTTCTACCGAGAGGTCCGCCAACTGGGCCAGTTCGGGCACCTGCACCAGCAGTTGCTCCAGGAAACGCCCCGGCGCCAGGGCCGCCGGCTCGCCGCTGGGCGCCATGCCAAGGGTGCCGCCGGTGTGGAGGAGGAGAATTTTGCGCATGAGAGGAGTTTACAGAGCCCGGTCGGTAGACTGAACCCTCCATGCGCCGTATCCCCCGCGTCATCCAGCTGATCGTGGCCCGGTACCTCCGGTGGCTGCTGAGGAACCGGCTTGACGCGCAACAGCTCCAGGCCGTGGTGGACCGGGCCATCGCGACGCTGCCCATCCAGGAGAAGCTGCTGGTTCGCGAGGGCGCCCTGCGGTCCGCCTCCCTCAACCGCCAGCTGGCCTGGGCCATGGCCTTCGTGGCCGGTGCCGTGAACGCGGGTACCTTCCTGGCAGTGGGCCGCTACACCTCCCACATGACTGGCGTGGTGACTTCGATAGCGGACGAATTGGCCTTCGGGGACTTCACCATGGCCATCGCGGCCCTGGCCATGATGCTGAGCTTCCTGGGTGGCGCCTTCCTCTGCACCACCCTCATCAGCTACGGCCAGCGCCACCGCATGCGCGGCCGCTACGCGTTCGCCCTGGTGGTCGAAGCGGTGTTGATGCTGGTCTTCGGGTTCATGGGGGCAGGCCTGGAAACGAAGGTGGAGTTTTCCCTGCCCGTCACCGTCATCCTCCTCTGCTTCATCATGGGTGTGCACAACGCCGTGACTTCCATCATTTCCGGTGCCGCGGTGCGCACGACCCACATGACAGGCACCGTGACGGATATCGGCATCGAGCTGAGCCGGCTCACTTACATCAATGTCCACAACCAGCATGGTCGCCAACGCATCGTGGCCAACCGCCAGAAGCTCACCTTGTACCTGCTGATTCTTGTGTCCTTCCTGGGTGGCGGCATCACGGGAGCCATCGGGTTCAAGCACTTCGGGTTCAAGGTGACGGTGCCGCTGGCCGCCTTCCTCTGTTTCCTGGCGGCCCGGCCCCTCCTCCTGGAGCTGCGCCTCCTGCTGCACCGCCTGCGGAAGCAATGGGGTCCGGACGCCAGGGATGCCTCCGCTGACAGCTGACAGCTGCTATCGATCGCTCTCCAACAGCTCCAGCCCCTGCATCCGTTCCACCCCTTCGATCCTCCGGGTCCGGGCCGCACCCTGTCCGCCGATGATGAGCTGGCAGTCCGGGGGCAGTCGCTCCTGCAGGTCCAGCAGCAACCGGCGAGTGGACTCCCCGGAGCTCTGAATGGAAAGGCTGATGGCCACCCGGTCCACCTTCAGCGCCCGGGCGGCCTGGGCGATGCTGGCCACAGGGAGATCCACCCCCAGCAGCTCGGTGCGCAGGCCCTGGGTGGCATAGGCGAGGGCGGCCATCAGCAGGCCCAGGCGATGCCGCTCGCCAGGGAGGGTGGAGAGCAGGACGGCGCCGTTGCCAGACTGGACTTCGCACTCCAGGCGCAGCTCCCGGAGAAAATCCTCGAGCACCTCAGTGGCCAAGTGCTCATGGTGGATGCCGATGACCCCTTCGGCCCAGGCCATGCCCACCCGATCCAGGAGGGGCGAGACTGTCCGCTGCAGGAAGGTCCTCCAGCCCAGCAGGGCCAGTGCCTCGCGGAAGAGACGGCGCATGCGATCCGTGTCCATGGCGACGACGGATTCGAAAAGGGCATCCGCGCGGGGATTGTCATCGCGCACCAGCAGCCGCTTCAGCATGTCCTCGGTGGCCCGGGCCACCAGGGCGGGCCGGTGCCCCTGCGCCACCGCCTCGGCCATGAGCCGCAGCCGGAGGAGATCCTCCCGGCGATAGCGGCGATGCCCCGAAGGCAGCCGTACCGGCATGGGAAAGCCGTAGCGCCGCTCCCATACCCGCACCACGTCCGCGGACAACCCCGTCTCCGAGCAGATGTCCCCGATGCTCAGACAGTCTGGTTCGACTTTGGCCATGCCTTACCCCCACGCAGCTGCATGGTTCTAAGGTTGGACTTCCAGTTGGCTATTGTCTAGAATTAATTCTATACAAGTCAAACAGCGATCATCACGGCCTTCACTTCATCAAAGCCCTGGTCGCTGGAACAACTGATCACCACGGCGCATTGGCCGGGCTGGCTGGGTGGCAGCTGGACTTCCCCCGTGAACATTCCATCGGCACCGGTGCGCCCCGAGAGCAGGCCGGTGGCCTTCTTGAGGCTGGACACCAGCTTCACGTTGACCTCCGCCCCCGCCACCGGGCTCTGGCTCTGGCAGAGACGCGCCCGGATCTGCACCTGGAACAGGCTGCCGAAGGTGGGCTTCAGGGGGTGGTCCAGCACCAGTTCCAGCGTGTCCACATCCCCTTCCTGCTGCAGGAACTCGAGGATCGCCTGGTCCAGGGGCCGATCATTGAACGCTCGCTGCTCCAGCAGGTCCGGCGGCGTCAGATCGTACTTCCCGTTCTTGATGTCCCGGATCACGGCCC
This sequence comes from Holophagales bacterium, assembly GCA_038236735.1. Taxonomy (GTDB): domain Bacteria; phylum Acidobacteriota; class Holophagae; order Holophagales; family Holophagaceae; genus Geothrix. Next base: position 6,697 of record JBBRZL010000066.1, read on the forward strand.
GGTGCTGCTCGTCCATGCGCCCCTGGATGGCCGTCTCCCCCACCGGAGGGGCTGCCAGCAGATCCTCGTAGGAGGACCGGTAGCTGTCCAGGATTTCGCCCCCCACGTAGATCAGGGTTTCAATCTTGGGATTGGCGACTCCCTTGTCTTCGGTCTGAACATGGAAGACCCGGTTCCCGTGACGTACGTCCGTGTTGTAGCCAGTGATCATGGGAGCGGCCTGAAGGTCAGCGGTGCAAGCTGGGAGTCGGGGCGGGTCATGCGTTCATCGTTGCAATCTTCCCGCCAGATCTGGCATGACTTCCCAGGCGATCTCGCGCAGCACTTGGTCTCCCATGCGGGCCACCACGGCCTTCACCAGGGCGTCCATCAGCACGGGATCCGCCAGCAGGGCCTGCACCAGTGCCTGAGCCTGCTCGGCGGGAACGGCCTGCCCGGGAGCGGCAGGAGCCTGCCCAGCTGCGGCAGGAAGGACCTCTGCAATCGCTTTGGCTTCTTCGGGCGGAGCGGGTGCTGAATGGTCCGGCATCGACTCTGCCAGGGCGTGGGCTGCGAAGCCTGACCCAGCCACGGCGGCCAGGGAGGCTGCGATGAGCAGGTCCGGCGCGCAGTCAGCTGGGCTGCCGGCTGGAGCTGCGACCGGGAGCTCGTCCGGAGGCTCGGGCAGCTGGAAGTCTGAAGGGAAGGCATCCAGCTCTTCCAGGCCCGACATGGTGACGAGATGGAGGTCATCCAGTCTCATGTCCGTGGAAGCCAGATCCATGTCCGGGAAGGATTCGGGCAGTGTTCCCGTCATCGGTCCCTGGGTCATCAGGTCCGTGGGCGGCACAAAGGCGGGCTGCCCGGGGATGGGCTCGAAGGTGGGCAGGGGCTCATCCGTGAAGTTCTGCAGGCTGTCGAAATCCAGCTCCTCCAGCTCCAGTTGCACCTCTGGCGCTGAAAGGGCGGCATCGGACGCCACCGGGATCCCGATGGCGGCAGGTTCCGGCACGGGCAGGGGTGGTGCTTCCGGCCAGAGGTCCCCGGCATCGAGCACGAGCAGATCTTCTTCCTCCATGAGGAAGTCATCATCGAAGGCCACCGGTTCGCTGGCCGGCACCACCGGTTCGGGCCGGTATTCGGGCAGGCTCTTCTCGGGCCGCTGCATCAGATCCTTGGCCAGGGTCGCCGGCACGGTGCTGAAGGGCGAAGCCTCAACCACCACGGGCGTGATCAACAGGGCCTTCACCCGATCGCCCAGCTCGCGCAGTTCAATGGGCTTCTTGAGAAAGCCCTGGATCGGCGCCTTCGCCAGCCGCGCCGGGTCCACCGGATCAAGCACGCCCGCCATCAGGGCAATGGGCATCCGGGCCGTCTCCTCCAGGGCGCGCAAGCGGTTGAGCAGGGTCCACCCATCCATGCCCGGCATGGCCGTGTCCACCAGGGCCACATCAAAACGCTCGCCGCGACTGATGCGGTCCAGGGCCTCTGCGGCAGAGGCTACGCAGACAAGTTCCACGTCCGTGGGCGCCAGGAGGGATTCAGCAATCCGATGGATGCTGGGGTTGTCGTCCACGAGGAGGAGACGGGACATCGGGAACCTCGGGAAGCCGGGAGGAAGAGAGGGTGGCTGGGCACAACGCTACCAGAAATGCGCACTTCGATAGTAATGGATCAACAGGGAGCCTGTCGAAGTGCCTGTCCAGGCCTTCGAGCGCCCCGCGAATCAGCGCAATAGCTTCCTGAGCTGGCGCACCCGTTCGACCTCCACCAGCCGCACCAGCAGCACCCGGTCCCCCACCCAGACCCAGGCAGCCGCTTGCGGCTCCCGCAGAGCGACCTCGGGCCCGCGGGGCAGCCAGCCTTTGACGGAAACGCGCAGTCCCAGCGCCGCGCGCCATTCCGGCCGATACGACGCGAACAGGGCCTGGCGTTGGCGTTCCGGCGGCAGCGCCGGCTCGTTCCACCGCTGGTCCCAGGCATCGAAGGCGCCGTTACCCTGCCAGGCCCAGGCCGCATCCCAGGCCGGCCAGGGAGGCGCCTCAGCCGCCACCGCCGTCCATTCGGCCTTGGCCAAGGGGCTGGTCCTGCGCGCCATGCCTGCCTCCGGCAGCGGTTCCACCAGAGCCATGCCCTGGGGTGGTTGCGCCATCAGGAGGCCAGCACCGGCGGCCTGGCGGCGCCACGTTCCCCCTTCCAGGGCCCAGGCCGTCCAACCCAGGATGCTGCCGTGCCAGAGGTGATCGCCGCGGGGGAACCAGAGGCGATCACCGTCATGCCAGGGGATTTCCGCCCGGGCACCCAACAGATCCTGGCCATCCTCGGAGAGGGCCTCCACCTTGGTGGCCAGCCCCCGCGGCGCAGGTGGAAGGTCGTGTTCGTCCCAGCGGGCGAGGGTCGCGTCTCCGGGATCCCCGTCCAGCGGCCTTGAACTGAGCAGAAGGCGGGCCTCGCCCTTGGTTTCCGCCGGTTCGAAGAAGCCCACCAGGGCGGCCTTGCCATCCCAGCTGAAGCGGCTCCAGGGGCCGGACTGGGTGGACCAGAGCACCCGGCCCTCCGGCACCTCCAGCAAGCGGGTCTCGAAGCGCGCGGGGCCCATCTGCAGCGTCACCAACAGCCGATTCCCCTTCAAGGGATCCAGCCGCGCCGAGCAGAGCGGTGCATCGAAGCGGTAGCGGCGCCATTCCAGGCCCCGCCACAGCACCACCTCGCTGCGCGCGCCGGGCCCGTTCAGGGCCAGCCCCTGATCCGCCAGGTAGGGCGAGGCCGGCTCCCAGGGCGTGCCGAAGCCGCCTTCGACGGGCCAGGCCTCGGCCTGGTCGGGATCCAGGGTGCCTTGGAACCGCGGCGCCCAGCCATCCTCCAGACGCAGTTCCGCGAGCAGCTCGAAGCCACCCAGGTTCATGACGGCGGGCGCCTCCACCGAGGCGACTCCGCCAGCGCTGACGGGACGCCCGGCCTGCACCACCGCGAAGAGCAGCAGCATGGCGGCGATGAAGAGGGAGGCGATGATGTACCGTTGCGGGATCAAGCTGGTTCCGTTGAGGAATGCCTTCATCATGACGCATCGGGGACCCATCGCCATGCCACACAAACCCGCCCTGGAAACCGAATTGAAGCTGCGCATCCCCGCCACAGAGCCCTACCGCCCCCGGCTGGCGGCCCTGGGCTTTCAGGAAGTCACCCCGGCCCAGCCGGAGTTCAGCGTCCTCTGGGATCGCCAGGCAAGCCTGCGCTCCGCGGGTTCGGCCCTGCGCACGCGGGACTACGCGGGGCAGGTTCGCCTCACCTGGAAGGGCGCCAAGGTGCCCGACGCCCTCCTGAAGATCCGCCCCGAGCTAGAGACCGGCATCGAGGATGGCCAGGCTCTGGAGGCCATCCTCCGTGCCCTGGATTTCGAGCCCGTGATGAGAATGGAAAAGCTTCGCGCCGTGTGGCGGCGGGTGGACCTGGAGGCCTGCCTGGACGAGACCCCCTTCGGCTGCTACCTCGAACTGGAAGGCGAACCCCAGGGCATCCACGCCGCCATGGAAAGCCTGGGGCTCAAGCCCGACCAGGCCGAGACGCGCAGCTACCCGGAGCTGTACCAGGCGCATGGGTTGGGCTGAGCACCACTCAAGCAGGAAAAGCGGAACACAGAGGACACAGAAATCTCACAGAAGACACAGAGAAAAAATCCTCTTCTGCTTGTTCCTGTGTCCTCTCTTGTCCTCTATGTTTTCTGTGTTCCGCTGGTATCCCTAAACCTTCAGCACGCGCTCCAGATCCTCGAGCAGATCCTGCACGTCCTCCACGCCCACACTGAGGCGCAGCAGGTTGTCGTTGATGCCCAGGCGCTGGCGGTCGGCCGCGGGCACGCTGCCGTGGGTCATGCTGGCGGGGTGACAGACGAGGCTCTCCACGCCGCCCAGGCTCTCGGCCAGGGAGAACACCTTGAACGACGAGGCCATGCGCCGCGTACGTTCCGCATCGCCGCTGTCGAAGCTCACGATGCCAGAGAAGCCCTTCATCTGCTGCTTGGCCAGGGCGTGCTGGGGGTGCGATTCCAGGCCCGGGTAGAAGACGGCCTGCAGATCCTTGCGGGCCTCCAACCAGTGGGCAATCTGCAGGGCGCTGGCATTGTGGCGCTCCATGCGGAGGTGCAGGGTCTTGGTGCCACGCAGGATGAGCCAGGCCTCCATGGGCGAGAGGATGGCGCCCGCGGCCTTCTGGTGGAAACGCAGGCCCTCGGCGAGGTCCTCGCGGCTGGTGATGGCGATGCCGCCGATGGAGTCACTGTGGCCGTTCAGGTATTTGGTGGTGGAGTGGAACACCAGGTCCGCGCCCAGTTCCAGGGGGCGCTGGTTGAAGGGCGTGGCGAAGGTGTTGTCCACAGCCAGCACCGCGGTGCAGCCCATCTCGGTCAGCACCCGCCACACGCCCGCGATGTCCGTGATGCCGAGCATGGGGTTGGTGGGGGTCTCCAGCATCACCAGCTTCGTGTTGGCCCGCAGTGAGGCCTTGAAAGCGATCAGGTCGGCCGTGTCCACCTGGGTGTAGGTGAGGCCGAAGCGGGTCATCACCTTGTCCAGCAGGCGGAAGGTGCCGCCATAGACGTTGTCGCCCAGCACCACGTGATCGCCGCTGGAGAGCTGCTCGAAGATGGCCTGCACCGCCGCCATGCCGGAGCCGAAGGCCATGCCGTGGGCGCCACCTTCCAGCGCCGCCAGATTGGCCTCCACGGCGTCACGAGTGGGGTTGCGTACCCGCGCGTAGTCGAAGCCCTTGTTGATGCCCAGCCCTTCCTGAATGTAGGTGCTGGTGAAGTAGACGGGCGTCATGATGGCCCCGTTGGTGGGGTCCGGAGCCTGGCCGGCATGGATGCAAAGGGTGTCGAAACGGGCTTCGGGGTTCATGGGGCTATCCTTCGGGAAGCCTTCAGTGTGATGGGGTGCCACCATGAGGAACAGCCTTGCCTCCGTTAGCCTGCTCCTGACGCTGTCAGCTTGCCGATCCGACAAGCCGGAGGAGCAGGTGCGAAAGGCCTTCGAGCAGTGCCGGGCGGCCGTGGAAGCCGGTGACGCCGCCGGAGCCACCGCGCCCCTCGGCCCGGCCTTCCGGGGCCCCGACGGCCTGGACAAGGCCACGGCGCGGCTGTACCTCCTGGGCCTGTTCCGGCAGGAGAAGGTGGGCGTGACCGTGGTGCAGAACGAGATTTCCGTCAAAGGGAGCGAAGCCCTGCAGGAGGTGGAGCTGGTCTTCACCAGCCGCAGGGGCGGCCTCCTGCCCCAGGACGCTTCGCACCGCGGCTACCGGCTGCGCTGGCGGAAATCCGGGGACAACTGGACCCTTCTCGAGTTCCTGCCCCTTGAAGGCGGCCAGGGCCTGTACTGACAGCGGCGGCTAGCTCCAGCCGAAGAAATTCATGAACTCGCTGTGGTGTTCCATGGGCAGATGGTAGCTCTGCATCTCCTCATTCACCACCTGCTCGCAACGGGGCACTCGCCGCAGTTCCTCTGCTGAAATGCCGCGTTCCCGGGCCTGGCGAAGCGTATGCATCACCGCCTCCATCATGCCCAGCCGGTAGTGGGTGACCAGCAGCATGCCGTAGGCCTTGACGCTTCTCGGATCGATTTCCAGGGCCTGCAGGAGCTGCTTCCGGGTGGTCTCGAGCACATCCCTGCGCACCTCGGCCAACCGCAGGGGGCCGGTCCCCCGAGTGGCCTGGGTACTCTCGCGCGGGATCGAGGTGCGCCCAGGCACCCCCTTGTTGGAGGTTTGAGGCCGGCCCGGCGCCTCCGGGAAAAAGATGGGTTGATGGACCGGTGTCCCCCGGGGCGGCGTGGGCGGGGTAGGCCCACCCCCCGTCATGGCCCGCTTGATCTTGAGCACCACCGTGGGCCGCTCCTGCTCCCAGCGCCAGGCCACGTCCTTGGCCGAGCGCAGTACCGTAGCCAGTTCTTCTGCCGTCTGGAACCGATTGGCAGGCTCCTTGGCCAGGGCATGGTGGAGCACCCCCTGCACATCCCGGCTGATGCCCTGGAAGGCCGTCGGCGGCAGCGGCGCGGGGTGTTCGTGCAGGACGCGGTAGATCACCGAACCGGGGCTGGGCCCGTCGAAGGGGGGGATGCCCGCCAGAGCCTCGTAGAGGACCACGCCCACGGCGAAGAGGTCGCTGCGGGGATCCGGCCGGCCGCTCGACAGGTATTCCGGCGCCATGTAGTTCACGGTGCCGAACACCGTACCCTCGTCCGTCTTGTCCGAATTGATCACCTTGGCGACCCCGAAATCCAGCACCTTGGCCTGGAGGCTCTTGCCGTCCCACACCACGCGGATGTTGGAGGGCTTGATGTCGCGGTGCAGGATCTGGTGCCGGTGGGCCATGGCGAGGCCATCACACACCTGGGCCAGCACCTCAAGCGTGTCCCGGGGCGATAACGTCCCCGCCCGGATCAGCGTGCCCAGATCCTCGCCTTTCACCAGCTCCATGGCCAGGTAGAGCACGCCCTGTTCCTCGCCCATTTCATGGACGGTGACGATGTTGGGGTGGTTCAGCACACCTACAGCCCGGGCCTCCGTCGCAAAGCGTTCCCGGGCCTCCGGTCCCATGCTGGCCGACGTATGGATGACCTTGATGGCCACTTCGCGACCAATGATCGGATCCCGGCCCACATAGATCTCACCCATGCTTCCCTGGGCAAGCAGCCGAACGATCTCAAACTTGCCAAGGCGTGTCAGCACAGGTTCTTCCGGACGGTGGACTTCCGATCATCGGACGGGTCTCAGCGCCAGTCCAGGCTTTTTTGCCTACAAGGGTCTGTTTTCAAAGTGGGGTGTGGCCGCGCAAGGGGCGCCGCCCAAGCGAGACCAGGAAAGCGACGAAGGCGATAGCGGTACTATCGGCGAGGAGCTTGACGCAGTGTCGCGCCGGGCGCCGCCCCTTGCCCGGGTCCGCCCTCTGCCCGGCGTACGCCGGGCAGGAGCAGGCCCCGGGCGGGGCCTGCGATAGGGAGAGGGGGACGTCGTCCAGCCGCACCCCTGGCTGCGTTGGCGACCTCGAACAATGTCCCGCATCGCCCTTCGGCCGCCGCCTGGCCATGCGCGCGGCTGGACGGCGTCGCGGCTCGCAGCCACTTTGAAAACAGACCCGAAGGTCTGCGAGCTTAAGGCTCCAGCGCGCTCAGCCAGGCCTCGTCGCGCACCGGGATGCCCAGGGCCTCGGCCTTGGCCAGCTTGGAGCCGGCTTTCTCACCGGCCAACAGCAAGGTGGTTTTCGGCGACACGCTGTTGGTGACCTTGGCGCCCAGTCGCTTCAACAGGGCTTCGGCGTCCTCCCGCGATAGGGTGGGCAGGGTGCCGGTCACTACCGCCACTTCGCCACTCAAGGGCAAACCGCTGAGATCCCGGCGTGTGGGCGGTTCGGGCTGCACGCCCAGCGCCGCCAGCCGCCCCGGCAGCTCCGGATGCAGGGCCGCGAAGGCCCGCAGGGCGGCAGCCACCTTGGGGCCCACCTCTTCCACGGCCTGGAGCCGGTCCTCGTCGGCGGCCCACAGCGCCGCCAGCGAAGGGTAGGTTTCGGCCAGCAACTCGGCCGTGCGCGCCCCCACCATGGGAATGCCCAAGGCGTGAATCCACCGGGCCAGGGGCTTGGCGCGCGCCAGGTCGAGGGCATCCATGAGGTTCTGCGCAGACTTCTCCGCCATGCGGTCCAGGCCGGCCAGGTAGGCCAGGCCCAACAGGGGCTCCTGAAGCAGGCTGAGCAAGTCCCAGGGCTGCTCGAAACGGCCCGAGGCCACCAGCTGTTCCACCAGCGCCTCGCCCAGGCCCTCGATGTCCAGGGCGGAGCGCCCACCGAAGTGGAGCAGCCGCGCCACCAGCTTGGCGGGGCATTCGGGGTTGAGGCAGCGGATGGCCACCTCCGCGTCATCGGTCTTGCCCACGGCTCCGCCGCAGACCGGGCAGGTGGCCGGAATGACCGGCGCCGGCAAGTCCCGGGCCGCCTCGCCCGGTACCAGCGCGACCACCTTGGGGATCACCTCGCCGCCCTTCTCGATGAACACGCGCTGGCCCACTTTCAGGCCCAACCGCGCCAACTCGTCCGCGTTGTGCAGCGTGGCCCGGCGCACGATGGAACCCGCCACCTCCACCGCCTCCAGCTCCGCCACCGGCGTGAGCTTGCCGCTGCGTCCCACCTGCCAGGTGATGCCCAGCACGGTCGTGGTCACCTGCGTCGCCGGGTACTTGAAGGCAATGGCCCAGCGCGGCACGCGATCCGTGGCACCCAGCTGCCGCTGCACTTTGAAATCCAGCACCTTCAGGACCACCCCATCGGTATCGAAAGGGAGCTGCAGACGGGCCTCGGCTTGGGTCGCGATGAAGGCCAGCATGGCGGTCAGGTCGCCGCTGGCATGGGCGGGCATCATGCCGAAGCCCCAGGTTCCGAGCTGGGTCATGGAGCTGGTGTGATCCCCCGCCTCGCCTGCCTCCGAGAGGGCCTGCCACGGCAGGAAAGACAGGCCGCGCGCGGCGACCTCCCGGCTGTCCAGCAGTTTGAGGGTGCCGCTGGCGGCATTGCGGGGATTGGCGAAGCGGGGCTCCCCGCGGGCGTCCCGCTGCCGGTTCAGTTCCTCCCAGCGCTTGCGGGAGAGGAACGCCTCGCCGCGCACGGTGAGGGCTCCGGGCGCGGCAGGCGGCAGCCGCAATGGAATGTCCGCAATGGTCCGGGCGTTCGCCGTCACCAGTTCGCCGGTCTCACCGTCACCCCGGGTGAGGGCCTCCACCAGTTCGCCGCCTTCGTAGCGCAGGGACAGGGACAAGCCATCCACCTTCAATTCGGCCGCATAGCGCGGCTCGGCGTCGGGCGCGAGCTTACGCCACTTGGTCTCCCAGTCGCGCAACTCGGCTTCCGAGTAGGCATTGTCGAGGCTGAGCATGGGCACACCGTGGCGGCGCTTCTCAAAGGCATCCACGGGCGGTGCGCCCACCCGCAGGGTCGGGCTGTTCGGATCCGCCAGCTCCGGGTGGGCTGCCTCCAGCGTCTTCAACTCCCGCTCCAGCGCATCGTACTCGGCGTCGGCGAGGGTGGGCTGGTCCAGCACGTAGTATCGGTAGCGGTGCGTCCGCACCTGATCCGCCAGCTCCTTCATGCGACGGCGCAACTCGCTCATTTCACCCTCGATCGATACAGCACGCCCATGATGAGGCCCAGGGCGAGGAAGAAGCTGAGCGTACTGCTGCCACCGGCGCTGAAGAAGGGCAGCACCATGCCCTTGTTGGGCAGGGCCCCGGCCACCATGCCCACGTTCACCAGCAGGTGCAGGGCGAAGATGCCCGCGGCACCGGCGCAGAAATAGGCTTCGGCGTTCGTGTGGGCGGCGCGGGCGGCATCCAGGATGCGACCCAGCAGCAGACCGAAGAGGCCCAGGGCCAGCAGGACACCCAGGAAGCCCCGCTCCTCTGCCCACACGCTGAAGGCGAAGTCCGTGGTCTTCACCGGCAGGAAATTCAGCTGAGTCTGGGAGCCGCTGGTGAAGCCCTTGCCGATGAGCCCGCCCGAGCCGATGGCGATGCGGCTCTGGTTCACCTGGTAGCCCTTGCCCTGGAGGTCGCTGGAGGGATCCAGGAAGATGAGCACCCGCTGCTTCTGGTAGGGCTTGAGCCCGAATTTCCAGGCGCCTAGCCCACCCACGCAGACCAGGAGGAGGAGCGCCACCACCCAGCGCGCCCGCAGGCCCTTCATGAGCGGGATGATCAACAGGATCGGGAGGAAGCTGAGGGCCATGCCCAGGTCCGGCTGACGCTGAATGAGCAGCATGGGGGAGACCACCAGTCCCAGGGCCCCGAAGAGTTCCAGGCGGCCCACGCTGTCGGCGGGCCGGGAGCCCAGGCGCTGCGAGACGTAGAGCAGCGTGACCCACTTCATGAGTTCGGAGGGCTGGAAGGTCTGCCCGGCGATCACGAACCACCGGGTGGAACCGCCGATCTTCTTGCCCACCAGCAGCACGGCGGCCAGGGCCACGAGGCCCAGGAGGTACGCAGGAAAGCTGTAGCGGAAGAGGCGCCGGGGGTCGACGGTGACCAGCAGCACCATGAAGAGCATGCCCAGCAGATTCCAGACGCTCTGCTTCAGCCAAATCCCAGCCTGGGGAGTGTTGCGCCCGGCGGAGTAGAGGGTCAGCGTCCCCAGCGCGATGAGGGCCAGCAGCACCCAGAGCAGGCGCGGATCCAGGGCCCGGAGCCGATCCCTCATTCCGGGGCCTCCGGTTGCATCGGCGCGAAAGGATCCACCATCCGTCCCCGCGGGGGCGGGAGCGGATTGCTCGGGCGATCCAGGAACCAGTACTGCACCAGCTTCTTGGCGATGGGCGCCGCAACACTGGCCCCCCAGCCCGCGTTCTCCACCACCACCACGAAGGCGATCTGGGGATGTTCGTGGGGCGCGTAGCCCGCGAACAGCGCGTGGTCCTTCAGCTTCTTGGCCTGGCGGGCGTAGTGGGACTTGTCGACGAAGGTGGCCACCTGAGCGGTGCCCGTCTTGCCGGCCATGGTGATCTCCTTGAGCGCCGAGGCCGCTGCGGTGCCGCTCTTCACCACCTCGTAGAGCCCCTCATCCAGCACGGCCCAGTTCTTTGGGTCCAGGGCCGTGTCCCTGGGGGGCACGATTGGCGCGGGCTCCAGAGCATTGGTCTGGTCTCCGCGGAAGCCGTAGAAGAGGTGGGGAGTGAGCAGCTTGCCCTTGGTGGCCAACAGCGCATAGAACCTTGCCAGGCCCAGGGGTGTGACACCCACGGCCCCCTGCCCGATGCCCACACTGATGGTCTCGCCGCCGTACCACTTGGGATCCTTGGGATAGGTCTTGCGCTTCCAGGCCCGGCTGGGGATGCGCGTGCGCTTCTCCTGGGGCAGATCGATGCCGGTGCGCTCCGTGAGGCCGTACTTCTCCGCCGTGGCGTAGATGTCGTCCACGTCCAGACGGGAGGCCAGCTCGTAGAAGTAGACGTCGCAGCTCTGGGCGATGGCCTGCACCATGGAGAGCCCGCCATGGCCC
>JBBRZL010000067.1:0-17407 GCA_038236735.1 Holophagales bacterium
CGCCGCGCCGCGCCCTACAAGCGCTCCAACTTCATTTTCACCGACCGCAAGTTCATCGAGCCTTTGCTCAAAAGCGGCCGGGTGCAGATCGTCTTCTCGGGCAAGGCGCATCCCCTGGATGACAACGGCAAGAAGATCGTCGAGAACATCCTGGAGATGACCAGGCGCTACCCCGAGAGCGTGGTCTTCCTGGAGAACTACGACATGGAGATCGGCCGCATGCTCACCCGCGGCTCGGACGTGTGGCTGAACAACCCCCGGCGCCCCAAGGAGGCCTCGGGCACCTCGGGCATGAAGGCCGCCATGAACGGCGTGCTGAACCTCTCCATCCTCGACGGCTGGTGGCCCGAGGCCTGCGAGCATGGCGTGAACGGCTGGCAGTTCGGCGATGGCTATGAGAACGCGGACGAGACCGTCCTCGACAAGCACGACTTCAAGGCCTTCCGCAAGGTGCTGGCCGAGGAAGTGCTGCCCACCTTCTACGAACGCCACGAGGCCTGGGTGGACATGATGCTGGCCTCCATCCAGAGCACCCGGGAGGCCTTCGGCGTGCAGCGCATGCTCGACGAGTACTACAGCCGGATGTACCTCAAGCGACCCGCCCGCTAGGCGGGTCCACCCAGCCTGTTATGGACCGGAGCACCCCATGAGCCGCTGCCTCGTCACCCTGTTTGCCACTTCTTTCGCGCTGCTCATGGCCTGTGGCGGCGGAGGTGGCGGGAGCTCTACGCCACCCCCACCCAGCACCGCCGCGCTGGACGCCGATCTCAACGCGACACCGCCGCCGGATGCTGCCTATTTCAAGGTCCCCAGCACGCCGCTGGGCGCCGTTGTCAGCGGGGGCAGCGTCACATTCCACTACTGGAACCCCAACGCCAGTGCCGTCACGGTGAACCTCTACAACACCTGGAGCGATTCCCTGAGCGCACCGGCCGGCACGCTGCCCCTGACCCGGGGCACGGGCGGGGTCTGGAACTCGGCCACGGTGGCCCTGCCGGCCCAGAACTTCTATGTCTATCAGGTGGGCAGCAACTACGTCCTGGATCCCTACGCGAAGTCCATGGCCCAGTGGGTCCGCGCCAACGGCGCCTTCATCACCGGCGATGCCATCGGCAAGGGCGCCATCCTGGATCCCGCCGTCACGGCCCCGGACGGTGGCTGGGCGACCTATGGCACCAGCGCCTCCTCCTACTTCGATGGCTCCGGCCTGAAGTCCCCCACCGGCGCCGCGTTGACCTCCTTCACCTACACCGGCAACCGGGACGCGATCGTCTATGAGGCGGGCATCCGCGATCTCACGGTGGACGCCAGCCTCAGCGGTTTCGCAGCCGGCCACTCCTGGGGCACCTATAAGGGCCTCGTGGACCTGCTGCCCCACATCCAGAAGTTGGGCGTCACCCACGTCCAGCTCCTCTGCCCCCTGGAGAACTACACCTACGATCAGACCAAGATCGGCACCCGGGAGCTGACCCTCGGCCAGACCTCAGGCGCCAATTACAACTGGGGCTACGACCCCCAGAACTACTTCGCGCCCACGGGCATGTACTCCTCGAACCCAACCAGTCCCACCGCCCGCATCAACGAACTGAAGACCCTCATCAACGAGATCCACAAGCAGGGCATGGGCGTCATCCTGGACGTGGTCTACAACCACACGGCCAACAACAACGTGCTGGGCGATTCCGGTATCCAGGGCTACTACTACCGCGCCACCAGCCGGAATGCCGCCGGCAGCAACGACGTGCAGTCCGAAGCCAAGATGGTCCGCAAGCTCATCGTGGATTCCATCGCCTACTGGGTGGGGGAGTACAAGGTGGATGGCTTCCGCTTCGACCTCATGGGTGTCCTGGACACTCAGACCATCAAGGCCGCCTACGGCTATGCCAAGTCACGCAACCCCAACGTGGTCTTCCTGGGCGAGGGCTGGACGGGCTACTACAGTGGCCTCGGCACCGACTACAACGGCGATGCCACCACCGGGGCCGACCAGGGGAACTCGGCCCAGTTCAGCGGCCAGAACATTGCCATGTTCTCTGACAGCTACCGCAACATCTTCAAGAATGGCTATCCCAGCGACGGCGCAGCCGCCTTCCTGTCCGGTGCGGCCCAGGATCCCACCAACCTCTTCAAGAACGTGGCCGGCGTGCCCAGCAACGGCTTCGCGCCAGGTTCCACCCACAATGTGGTGAGCTACCTCACCTGCCACGACAACCTCTGCCTCTACGACGTGCTGGCCATGGCCACCAACGCGCCCAAGGGTGCCACCGGGGACGCGGACATTCTCAAGCGGGCCAGGGTTGGCCACGCCGTGCTGCTCACCTCCCAGGGCCTGGCCTTCCTCCATGCCGGTGACGAGATGTTCCGCACGAAGGAGACTACCTTCGGTGCCACCTCCAACACCAGATCGAACGCTTCGCGCACCTTCGTGGACAACTCCTACAACGCCTCGGACGCCATCAACCTGGTGGCCTGGTCCAAGGCCTATGCGGGTGGAAACCCCCTGGGGAATGGCTTCACCATCGACAGCACCCAGAATGGCGGCAAGCTCTACACCTATACTCAGGGCCTTATCGCCCTACGCAAGAGCACCAATGCCTTCCGACTGCCCGATGCAGTCCGCGCCGCCAACCTGACCTCGCTGCCCGTCACCGGGCTTGGGGCCAGCACCCTGGCCTTCGGCTACAAGGCCGCCTCCACGGACAGCACTGGAACCTACTACGTGTTCCACAATGCCGACAGCACGGCCAGATCCTTCAATGCAGGAGCGGACCTTAGCGCGGCGGTCCTGTTGGCGGATGGCTCCAATGCTGGGGTGACCGCCATCACCCAGCCGGGTACAGGCGTGGCCCTCGTCACGACCGCGGGTGCCAGCACCATAACCCTGCAGCCGTTGACCTCGGCCATCTTCAAGAATTAGGGGGACCAATGGGTCGGTGTCTGAGTCCCCTCGGAGTCTTCATCTCCAGAAGAGATCCTTGATGCTGCGCAGGGACCAGCCTTCCCCGGGCTTCGCGAGGGCCTCGACCTCCCCGGCATCCAGCCAGAGCCCCTGGCAGGCGCTGCACTGATCCACCTTGTGGCCGAGGTGATCGATCTCGATGAGTTCCATCCCGCACTTGGGACAGCGCATCCAGTGAAGTTCCTTCAGGGCCCGGCGCTCCTCCGCACGGAGCCGTTCTTCCCGGGCCTGGGCCAGGTTTCGCTTCCGCTCATGCTCCTGGCGGGCGAAGAATTCTTCCTCTGGTGTGCTTGGTTTGACTGGCATGGGAACTCCCTGGTGGCGGGGTCAGATGGCCCGTTTGGTTAAGTAAAGAATCGGGCCACGGCCTGGAGGGCCAGGATCAGCACCTCGGCGAGCAGGACGAGGGCCACGGTGTAGCCGCCTGAAAGAGCCATCCCCAGCCAGCCGAAGAGGCTTCGGCCGGTGAGGAGGCCGGCGCCGATCAGGCCCACCGACAGCGAGGGGATCGTGTTGCTGAAGGGAATGATGGCCAAGGGCAGGACGAGGATGAGGCTGCTCCAGGCCACCGTCAGTCCCGCGAGCAGCAGGGGGAACCTCGGCAACGCCACCCGCAGGAGCGGTCCGCAGCGCCGCTGGAGCCAGTGCCCGAACCGGGGGCCCAGATCCGAGGACGCCATCCGGGCCTGCAGCCAGGCGGGCAGCCAGGGCGTCGACCGGCCGATGGTGAGTTGGATCCCCAGCAACAGGCTGGCCAGGCCGACGAAGGGGGCGGTTACCATGCCGACGCCCGGGAGGACGGAGCCCGCCGACAGCAGGAGCAGGGTCGTTCCATAGGTGCTTCGGACACCGGCGCCGACGCTGGGCGTGGTCACGAGGCCTCCTCCCCCCCGGCGGCAGCCGGAAGCGGCATCGAGGGTCGCTTGGGGAATAGCAGCGAGGCCACCATCGACCCGCCGACGAGCAGGGCGATCATCAGCAGGCTCCCGACCACGGGGACCTTGTACACGTCCGCCAGGAGCATCTTGAGGCCCACGAACACCAGCACCAGGCTCAGGCCCACCTTCAGGAGGTGGAACCGGTCCACCACGCCCGCCAGCAGGAAGTAGAGGCTCCGCAGGCCCAGGATGGCGAAGATGTTGGAAGTGAAGACGATGAAGGGATCCTTGGTGATGGCGAAAATGGCCGGCACCGAATCCACCGCGAAGACCAGGTCTGTGAGTTCCACCGCCACCAGCACCAGCAGCAGCGGCGTGGCGTAACGGCGGCCCTCCTGCACCACCGTGAAGGCCGGCCCGTGGTATTCCTCCACGGCGGGCACCGCCTTCCGGAACAGCCGGAACACGGGATTGGCGCGGGGATCAAAGCCTTCGCCCCGCAGCACCAGCATCTTGATGCCCGTGATGACGAGGAAGGCGCCGAAGAGGTAGAGCACCCAGTGGAAGCTGGCGATGAGGGTCGCGCCCAGCACCACGAAGATGGCGCGCATCACCAGGGCCCCCAGGATGCCCCAGAACAACACCCGGTGCTGGTAGGCCTCGGGCACCGAGAAGGCCCCGAAGATGAGGACGAACACGAAGATGTTGTCCACGCTCAGGGCCTTCTCGATGAGGTAGCCCGTGAGGAACTCCATGCCCCGCTGGGAGCCGAAGCTGGTCCAGATGAGGGCGTTGAAGGCCAGGGCGAGACTCACCCAGACCAGGCTCCAGAGCCCCGCCTCCTTGATGCCCACTTTGTGGGCGTGGCGGTGGAAAACGCCCAGGTCCAGAGCCAGCATGGCCAGCACGAAGGCGATGAAGCCGAGCCACATCCAGGGGGAACCAATGCTTTCCATTGATGGTGCTCCTTAGGCCGCGAGACCGGGGCGGCGCGTGTGGTCCCGCAGGCGGGCCACCCGATCCTCCAGGGGCGGGTGGGTGCTGAACCAGCGGAGGAAGCCGCCCCCCGCGAAGGGGCTGGCGATCATGAGGCTGGCGGTGGCGGGCTGGGCTGTCGGGCCCGGTTCGATCCGCTCCTGGAGGCGGCCCAGCCGCTCGAGGGCCAGGGCCAGGCCTTCGGGATCACCGGTCAGCTGGGCGGCGCCCGCATCGGCCACATACTCCCGGGAGCGGGAGATGGCGAACTGGATGAGCGAGGCCCCGATGGGCGCCAGCAGGGCGAAGATCAGGCCGCCGAAGGGACTGCCGCCCTCTTCGTCACTCTGGGCGCCGCCGCCCAGCAGGGCGCCCCACTGGAGCACGTTGGCCAGGAGGCTCACGGCCCCGGCAAGGCCCGCCGCCACGGTGGCGATCAGAATGTCCCGGTGCTGGATGTGGGCCAGCTCGTGGGCGATGACCCCGCGAAGCTCGCGGCGGGACATGGTCTTCAGGAGTCCGTCGGTGAAGGCGACCACGCCGTGCTCCGGGTTGCGGCCGGTGGCGAAGGCGTTGGGGGCATCGTCTTGCACGAGGAAGATCCTGGGCTTGGGAATCCCGGCCCGGGCCGCCAGCTCCGCCACGTCCGCGTGCAGGGTCGGCGCCTCCAGTTCCGGCAGTTCTTCGGCGCCCTGCATGCGCAGCACGAGGCGGTCACTCCAGAAGTAGGCGCCGAGGTTGAGGGCGAAAGCGGCGATGGTGCAGCCGATGAGCCAGCCGGTGCCCATCCGGGCACCCATGGCGACCAGCAGGCTGGTGACCAGGCCGAGCAGCAGAAAGGTCTTGAAGCGGTTCATGGTGTCCTCCTATCCCTGGGACTGTTCAAGCATCCGGGCGACCCGCCGGCTTGCCTTGGCCGCCGCCTGGTCCACCGCGAAGTAGAGATCGGCATCCCGCGCCTCCACCGAATCCGGCCCGACCCCCTTCACGGTGAAGCCCACCGTGCAGGTCTTGTCCGAGCCCCCCTTGGGACCGTTCAGGTCGGCAAACCGGACCACGATCCGGTTCAGCCGCGGGTAGAAGCGGGAGAGGGCGAAGGCGATGCGCCGCTCGATGTGGGCGGTCAGCGCCTCGGTGGGGGGGATGCCGATGCCTCGGATCTGGATGTTCATGGGGACCTCCGCGATGGATAGTTTCGGTCGCCCTTATTCATCTATCCAATAGATAAATTATCGAAAATCATAGATATTATAGATGTATAGGAATCCGCATGGACTGGCTGAACTATCACCACCTCCTCTACTTTTGGACCACCGCCCGGGAGGGCAGCGTCACCCTCGCGGCCGAACGGCTCCGGCTGGCCCAGCCCACGCTCAGCGCGCAGATCCGCAGCCTGGAGAAGGCCTTGGGCGTGCGCCTCTTCCAGAAGCAGGGCCGGGGACTGGCCCTCACTGACGCGGGCCGCACCGCCTTCCGCTACGCCGACAGCATCTTCGGGCTGGGGCAGGAGCTGCAGCAGTCCCTGGCGGGGCTGTCCGAAGGCCGGCACCCGGTTCTGGCCGTGGGCATCTCCGATGCGCTGGCCAAGCTCATGGTCCGTGCCCTGCTGGAACCGGCCCTGCACCTGCCGGAGCCCATCCGCCTGGTCTGCCGGGAGGACCGGACCGACCGGCTGCTCGCGCAGCTCTCCCTGCACGAGCTGGATCTCGTGCTGGTGGACATGCCACCGCCCCCCAACAGCCCCGTGAGGGCTTTCAGCCACCTGCTCGGCGAGTGCGAAGTCCAGGTCTTCGGTTCGGCCCCTTTGCGGAAGCAGCATCCCGGGCCGTTCCCGCAGTGCCTGAACGGGGCACCCTTCCTGCTGCCGCCGGAAGGCACGGCCCTGCGCCGGGGACTGGACCAGTGGTTCGAGGTGGAGGGGCTCCACCCGCGGTTGGTCGGGGAGATCGATGACAGTGCCTTGCTCAAGAGCTTCGGTCAGCAGGGGGTCGGGTTCTTTGCCGCGCCCGCCAGCATGGCGGTGGAAGTCGAACGCCAGTACCAGGTGAAGCGCCTCGGTCGGGCTGAAGGTGTGCGGGAGCGCATCTACGCCCTCACCCTGGAGCGCCGACTCCGACACCCCGCGGTGGTGGCGATTTCAGAATCCGCCCGCGCCAAGGTTTTTGGGTGAGGGGATCAGCGATGATCGCCCCAGGCGAAGCGCTGCCGTTCATCAGAGTCACTCCAGCCCGGTAAAGGAGACCTTCACCTTCCGCCGTCCCGGGAATCCCGGCAGTGGCTGGCTGGCCTGCTTCGCCACCTTGCCTGCAAACAGGTAGGGCCGGAGGATGGCCTTCCTGGTGGGCGGCGCGAAGTAGAGCATGGCTGGCTGGCCGTGCAGGGCCTGGGCCGTGAGGTAGCCCACCAGGGCGTGTTCGGCGGAGTGGTAGCCGCTCTTCCACTGATGGATCTTCGGCCCCTCCCAGGGCTCGAAGTCCGGACCGCCCGCCCCGCCCCAGACTTCGTGATGCACGGGATCCACCATGCGGCGGAACCAGAACTCCGCGGTGCGGGGCAGCGGCAAGGCCTGGGCGGGATCCCGGAGGGCCAGGGTTGCGGCCAGCTGGTCCAGCTCCGCGTAGATCCACCATTCCTTGCTGGTGTTGACGCTGCCGTCCGGTTGCAACTTCGAGCCCCAGGTGCCGGAGTCGGGAAGGTAGGCCTGCTGCAACACGGCCTTGGCGCCGGTGGTGGCGAGGTCCACGAGGGCCTCATCTTGCGTGAGGCGACCGATGCGCTCGAGCATCCAGTAGGCCTTGGCCGTGTGGCCGAAATCCACGTGTCGGGCACCCAGCTTTTTCTGGGCGGAATCATGAATGGTGCCCCAGAACAGGTGGCGATCGGCATCGTGGTAGTCCCGCACCAGCACCTGGGCCAGGCGCTTCAGGTCCGCCGTCCAGGCCTTCCGGTCCGGCTCGGGCAGGATGGGCGTGAGCAGCAGCAGGTAGGCGTTGATCTGGTCCAGCTGGGCCACCAGCTCCTGGCGCTGCTGCTCGCCCTCGGGGCCTTCCGTCACCACCCAGCGGAGGGATTTCCAGTCCGGATTCCAGTACTGGGTGAAGATGTGCTGTTTCAGCTTCCGGATGTCCTGCAGGGTCGCCGCGTCCCGGGTGAGGTAGTATTACATGGCCAGGCCCAGTTCCGCATAGGCCAGGTCTTGGCTGGTGCGGGCCAGCACCGCGGGCTTCGCCTCGCCCTTCTCGAAGTACGAGGCCGAGCTGCCCGTGGCCGGATCCAGGGCGTTCTTCCGGATGAAGGCCGCGCCGTCCCGTGCCAGTTCCAGCATCTTCGCGTCGCCGGTCAGGTGGTAGGCCACGCCATAGAAGTAGGTCTGGCGGGACTTCATGCGCACGTACTCGCGGCCGAAGGCCTCCTTGATCCAGCCCGGGGCCGTGGCCAGTTCTTCCGGTGGCTGCGTCCAGTCCACGGCCCTGCCGTCGTTGCCCCGGAAGGTGGGGAAGTTGCCCCGGGGCGATCCCCAGGCCGCCGGCACGTTCCAGAAGGGCAGCAGATCCTCACGGAAATGCCGCAACCAGCGCTCGCCGCTGGGCAGGTCCGCGGGCACCGCGACCGCGGGAGCTGGGGACGACACCTGGGTCGCCAGGGCCAGACCGGACCCGAAAAGAAGGGTCAGCAAAGCAAAGGGCTTAAGCATGGTGAAAGCTCCGGGATCGCCTCTCGATCATAGCGCTGGCCGCGTCTGCGCCAGCCTGCGCATCCGTGGACCTCAGTCCCAGGAAAACCAACCGCGAAGGATGCGAACAGGCGCTAAAACAGCAGGGATGGATCGGCGTCAGGTGTCCGGTTCCCGCTACTCTTGAGGGAGCAACACCAGGCACCACCAGGAGGAACGGCCCCATGCGACAGATGAGATGGATGCCTCAGACCATGGCCCTGCTACTCAGCTTCGGGATGGCTTCAGTGGCGCGCGCCGCCGCCCCGGACCGGACCCAGTGGAAGCTCGCCAATTTCACCTGGGTGAACCGTGTTCCCGCGGAGCCCGGTGCCCTCGCCAACGCCCACCCCGCCACCCTGAGCGACGAAACCATCACCACCGCCCTCAGCCCCGTGCTCGCGACTGTGGAAGGCCAGAGCGTCCCCCTCTTCACCAAGGACGAGCTGGCGGGCCTCACCAAGGCTCTGCGCGAGGCCTTTGCCTTGGCCAAGCCCGGCGAGGATCTCGTCCTCCTCAGCAGCAACCGGCGTGGCGGCCTGTTCATGGAGGTGGCCCAGGGCCTCACCGCGCGGCTCTTCGTGCGGGAGGGCGCCCTGAACCTCATCGTCCACGATGCCCGGCTGCCCTTCCTGGACCGCTACTACGCGGACAACACCCTACCCAAGTTCGACTACGGCTCCAGGAGGACCGCTTCCACCGAAAGCCTCCAGGCCCCCGGCGCCACTAACCACCGCAAGGATTGGTTGGCCTTGCCGCTGACGGCGGCCCCAGTTCCTGCTCCTGTCCTCGCCGCAGTGATCACAGCAGTGGCACCGCCCGCGGCGGTTCCAGCGCCGGCTCCCGCGCCTCCCGCTGTCGTGCGGGACGCGGCCTTCTACGAGGCCCAGGCCCAGCGGCTCAAGGCCCTCAAAAAGCTCCGTGACGAAAACCTGCTCACCGAAGCCGAGTACCAGGAAAAGCGGGAAGTCATTCTGAAGACACTCTAGGTTCGCTCTGCCACCAGCACCAGATCCGACGAAACTGGACTCCAGGCCTCGCCGGTCATGGTGCCGAGCACCTCCCGCACGTGGAAGCCGTTGCCGCTGAGGAGCGTTTCGACTTCAGCCCGGCGCCAGCCACGCAGGGAGACATCGTGGGCGGCGAGCAGTTCGAGGGGTGCTTCAGCGCCAGGATGATAGCGCAGGGCCGCGGGCGTGAAGGTCAGGCGGCCACCCCCGTGATGAGTCATGAGGCGGAGGAAGACCGTGCTCTCGGCCTCGGACTCGCCGGGGCGCAGCACCACGGGAAAGGTGCGCTCGTCACGGTCGAGGATGCGGTCGTAGTTGAGCAGCTGGAGCAGGAAAGGGGCCCCGGGCAGTAGGCACTGGGCGAGACCGTCGAAGAAGGCGCGGAGGTCCGCCTCCTCGCAGAGGTGCGGCAGGGTGTTGCCCAGGCAGAGGGCGCCGCCCTGCCTGGTGCCGATGACGGCCGCCAGCTCCGTGAGGCCGGCCTGCACGTAGCGGCCTTCGGGCTCCAATGCCCTTGCTGCTTCCAGTTGCGAGGAAGAGGCATCCACGCCAGTCGCCACGAAGCCCAGGGCATTCAGGAAGCGCGTATGCTCCCCGCTGCCACAGCCGAGGTCCAGGATCTCCCTCGAAGGGGAATCCTCCAGTACTCGCTGCAGGAGCGGTGCCTCCCGCTGCAGGCGCTCGGGCCAGGCGATGAGGTTGCGGTAGGCGATGCGCCCGTAAGCGTCGGCGTCCGGTTTATCCATCTGTGGAGTCTACCGCCAGGCCTGGATCCTGGGCCAACCCTTCGAACGCGAGATCCCCTGACTACCTGGGCCAGAGCCAGCCGAAGACGCCGGCGCTGAGCAGGCCGTAGATGAGGGAATCGGCGAGATCCTTGAGGGTGCTGCTCCAGGGCTTACCCATCCAGATGGAGTTGGAGATGCTGCCAAAGCCATAGGTCAGGAAGGTCACCGCGCCCACCACGCGGAACACCTGCAGGTAGTGGGTGCCCGGCGCCAGGGTGCGGCTGGTCAGGTAGGCGGCCATGAAGGCCACCAGCACGGTGTAGGTGAACCACTTGCCCAGGAGCGCGCCCATGGCGGGCGGGCCGTTCGGGTTGATCACCAGGAAGCCGATGGGGCCCTCGGTGTACTTCGCCAGCATCTCAGGCTTCCCCATCTCCTTCATATCGGAGCAGTGGGGCAGCACGTACTGGCCTGGCGCGGGGGTGCCCTTGCGGATCGCGGCCCGCACTTCGTCTTCATTCGAAAGCGCGTGGTAGTCCGAGGCGTGCCACTTCACCACCATATGGATGAAGCTGCTGGCCACGAAGACGAACACGCCCGAAAGGAGGATGGGGAGCCAGAGCTGAAGCAGGGATACGTGGGTCATGGCGACTCCTGGTGGACTGAAAACTGGTTGGGAAAGGGCGTTGGTAGGGTGCCCGCCCCATAGAATCCAGTCAAGCGGGCTTTGACCGACGCGGTTTCTTCGGCCCCGGGGCGGAATGCGCACCGGTGACGGCGTCCACCGCGTCGATCCAGCCGGCCCGGGCGTCCGGGAAGGCGTCGGCATAGGGCACGTAGGGTTTCAGGTCCAGTACCGGGGTGCCGTCCAGCAGGTCCACACCCCGCAGGTGGAGGGTGCGGCCTTCCACGGCCACCAGTTCCACGGCGGAAAGGCCGATGCCGTTGGGCCGGTGGGGCGAGCGCGTGGCCAGCACGCCCCGCTTGCCCTTGGGCCCCCGGGGCGGTTGCACCAGGGGCGCCCAGCCCTCACTGAGGTGAAAGGCGAAGACGAGCCAGATGCGCTCGAAGCCCTCCAGATCGCGCAGCACAGTCTCGGGCAGCGAGGGATCCAGCTCCAGCGTGGCCTCCGCCGGCGCGCCCGTCTCCGTGCCCGCCACGATGGTGGGCTGGTGCGGCGCGTCCATGCGCCGGGCGTACGGCGTGCGCACGCAGCCGATGGGGCGGTAGGTGAAGGCCGGGATATCCATGCATGAAGCGTAGCGCCAGCCTGGGACAAATTTCCGAATCCACAGACAAGCGCTGGACGGCGAGGGGCAGGGATAGGAGCATCAATGGATCGAGGCACGAAGCCCGAACGGCCCCTCCCTGGCTGGACCTTCCTGATTGCCCCCCGTGATCTATTGGATTTGCCACACCGGTTCGCGTATCGTCAACCGCCTCTTCTTCAAGCACCGGACGCTGCACCGGGAGCTGCTCCCCGAGGCTGGAGGCGCCCTCATCGTGGCCAATCACGTGAGTTATCTGGATCCCTCGGTGGTGGGCGCCTCATTTCGCAAACCAATCTTCTACCTGGCCCGCAAGTCCCTCTTCAAGGGCTTCCTGGGCTGGCTGCTGCCCCGCATCCAGGTGCTGCCCGTGGACCGGGGCCGGGGCGATCTGGCCAGCATGAAACGCATCCTGAACCTGCTCAAGGCGGGGAATCGCGTGCTCATCTTCCCCGAAGGCACCCGCTCTACCGATGGCCACCTGCAGGCCGCCGAGGCCGGCATCGGCTTCATCATCGCCAAGTGCGAAGTGCCGGTGGTTCCCGTGCGGATCTTCGGCGCCTTCGAGTGTTTTCCGCGGGGGACCAAGTGGCCACGCCCGGGCCGCATCACCATCGTGCCAGGACCGCCGGTGGTTTTCGCGGACCCACCCGAAGCACTCTCCAGTCGGGAACGCTATCAGGCCTGCGCGGATCGGGTGATGCAGGCCCTGGCCGAGATCCGGCTCGAAGGCTGACCCGACCCACGCCAGGGTAAGAAGGACCCCGCACCCTCCCAGAACCACCTACCATGCGTTCATGAGCCAGGACGATCCTCCCCGCCAACGCCGGGTCCGCTACCGGGGCACGCACCCGCGGCGCTTCGGGGAGAAATACAAGGAACTGGCGCCCGAGCAGCACGCAGATGAGTTGGAGAAGGTGCGGGCACGGGGCCACACGCCGGCGGGCACCCACCGGCCGATCATGGTGGGCGAGATCCTCGCGGCCCTGGCACCGCAACCCGGCGAAGTGGCCCTGGACGCGACCCTGGGGTTCGGCGGGCACTCGCGGGAGCTGCTGCCCCACCTGCTGCCCGGTGGCCGCCTCTTTGGCGTGGATGTGGATCCCATCGAGTTGCCGCGCACGGAAGCCCGGATGCGGGAGCTGGGCTTCGGCGAAGACGTGCTCACGGTGCGCCGCATGAACTTCGCGGGGCTGCCCCGGCTGAAGGCCGAAGCCGGCGGCTTTGACTTGGTGTTGGCGGACCTCGGGGTGTCCTCCATGCAGATCGACAACCCGGCCCGGGGCTTCACCTGGAAGGTGGAGGGTCCCCTGGACCTGCGCCTCAACCCCCAGCGGGGACGCTCCGCCGCCGATCTGCTGGCCGCATTGACGGAGCCGGCCCTGGCGGAGCTGCTCCTGGAGAACTCGGACGAACCCCACGCTGCGGCCATCGCCAGCAAGGTCCACGGCCAGAGCGTCCGGACCACACGCGATCTTGCCGATCGCGTGAAGGCGGCGCTCCGCGCCGCTGGCTTGGAGGACGATGAGATCAAGCGCTCCCTGCAGCGCACCTTCCAGGCCCTGCGCATCGCCGTAAACGACGAACTGACGGTACTGGACCAGTTCCTTTCGCTGCTGCCCGGCTGCCTGAACCCCGGTGGTCGCGTGGCCATCCTCACCTTCCACTCCGGCGAGGATCGCCGCGTGAAGAAGGCCTTCCAGCAGGGCCTGCGCGATGGCATCTACGCGGCGGTGGCCGCCGAACCCATCCGCGCCTCGGCGGAGGAACGGCGGTCCAATCCCCGCTCCACCAGTGCGAAGCTGCGCTGGGCCCGACTTCCCGTGGCATGAAGGACGCGGTGGTCACCGGACGTTAGGAGCCGTTCCGGCCAACCGGCCCAGCTCCAGGGCGAAGCGCACCTGCTGCAGGAGGCCCGCCAGGTTCCAGGCGGGATCGTAACGGTCCGAGGGCCGGTGGTAGTGGTTCAGGAAGTCAGAGGCCCGGGCCTGGGCCGCGGCCTTGTCGCCCAGGTAGTCCCAGCCCCCATCCAGGGAGAAGCCCGGCGATAGCGCAGGCACCCCCGCCTTGGCGAAGGGGAAGTGATCCGTGCGGAAGCAGAGGCCCGTGGGATCCAACCTGGCAGGCGTGACCACCAGGCCGCTACTGAGTGCGGCCTGGGCACAGAGGGCGCGGAGCCGGGGCTCGTTCGTGCCCAGCAGGCCGATGTCCCGCGTGGGCCCCACCACGTTGAGGCTCTCGAGGTTGATGTCCAGCACGGTGCGAGCCAGGGGCCAGAGCGGCGCGGCCACGTAGGCTGAGGAGCCGATGAGCCCCTGCTCCTCCGCGCAGGGGAAGAGGAACATCACGCTGCGTTTCAAGGGCTGATGGACCAGGGTCTGGGCCATGGCCAGCACCGCCGCGCAGCCCGAGGCATTGTCCACCGCGCCCGCATAGATGGCGCCGTCGGGCCCCTTGCCGAAGTGATCCCAGTGCGCCGAGTAGATCACCAGGTCCTGCCGCAGCTCGGGGTCCGTGCCGGGCAGAATGCCGGCGACATTCCACTGGTCCAGGGCACGGATGGTAGAGCGCAGGGTGCCCTTGGCCCGGAGATTCAACGGCACCGGCCGGAATTCCAGCCCATCGGCACCGGCCGCGAGGGCCTGGAAATCCTGGCCCGCCAGGGCGAAGAGCCGCAGCGCCGTGGCCTCGGTGAGCCACCCCTGCAGGGCCCCGGCCTGTCCCGAACCCGAGAGTTGGAAGCGTTCCTGCGTCCAGCTGTTCCGCACCACGGGCCAACCGTAGCCGGCGGAACGATCCGTGTGTACCAGCAGCACGCCCGCGGCGCCCTGGCGGCGGGCCTCCTCGAACTTGTACGTCCACCGTCCGTAGTAGTTCTCCGGCTCGCAGCAGAGGGGCCCTGGCGGACCATTGCGCCGGTCGCCCACCAGCATGACGAGGATGCGGCCGCGCACGTCCAGGCCCTTGTAGTCGTCGCGCTGGCCATCTGGCGCGGCGATGCCATGGCCCACGAAGACCAGGGGCGCGTCCACCTTCAGCAGGGCCTCCGCTGCGGCAGCACCGAGGGCCAGTTCCGTTCCCAGTCTGGGCGCGATGGAACCCTTGGGCCCCTCGAAGCTCAGGCCACTGGTGGCCTCCTCCAGCCGGATGCCGGAGAGCTTCACCGTCTGCCGGAAGCTGGCCCCGTTCGCGGGCTGGAGGCCCAGCACCTGCAGCTGGGTCTCCAGGTAGCGCACGGCCAGCTCACCACCCCGCTGCCCCGTGCCGCGCCCTTCGAACACATCGTCGGCCAACAGCGAGAGGTGGGCCCGCAGGGCTCTTTCATCCGGCTGGGGGGCCTGGCCCAGAAGCAGTGAACAAGCCAGGAGGGCGAACAGACGGAATGGCATGGGCACCTCGGGACGGACGCCCCACGCAGGGCGTCAGGCCTTGCCACATCCTACGGGAAATGCCCAGCGGTGTAGCCGATCCAGGCATTGAGCGGGTTGTAGGAGTCCCCGGGCAGGTTGACGGTGTCGTCCGCGCCGAAGCGGAGCTTCCAGGTGGCCGAGTCTATGAGCAACAGGAGGCTGGGAGAGCCCGAGGCCCGCACGGTGCCGTTGTAGGGATCGTCAGCATGGTCCATGTAAAGATCCTCGCTCATGAAGTACACCAGCTCGTGACCGCACACCCAGACCGGCTGGACGGGGATGTTCAGCACCCTAAGGGCGGCGTTCATGAAGCCCGTGCTCCCGTGGCAGCCCGCGGTCCAGTGCTTGGACCCCTGGTCCGGATATTTCATGTCGATGGTGCCGTTCACGATCCTGGAGAGGGGCGAGTAGCCGTTGTACTGCCAGATGTCCAGGTCCCTGCCGATGCTCTCGGCGTCGTAGAAGTGCGTCAGGTTTTGGCGCATCCAGTCCAGCGTGCTGCCGATGGTGGCCAGCCGGGTGGCTCCGATGATCCCGGCCTGCTTGAGCCAGGGGTAGGTCCAGCGGGGGTCCGCAAAGCTGGTGCGGGGCCGGTTGTTCGTCCGCAAGGGGGGCAAGCCTGCCTGATCGTAGGTGCCCAGGGAGAACCCGTCCCAGTTGGCGTAGTACCAACCCATGGTGGCGCTGTCGAAGAGCCACTTGAGGGTGGCGTCCGGATAGTCCGTCACGCTCCAGGGCACCTGATGCGAGGTTTCCAGCATCAGGGAGAAGGCCACGTGGGCGAGGTAGAGCTTCCAGAAATAGGGCCTCGCCACGATCTCGATGGTGGCGCTGTTGGGATCGTTGGCGGAGGGGTGGATGTTCCAGGGCGTGTCCGTGGGCGTCGTCTGCCCCAGGGCGCCCACGGGCATGGTGACCTGCGGGGCCCCCTGGTTGATCCAGGCGATCACGTCGAGGTAGGCCTGGTTGAGGTCGGCCTGTTGCGGGGCGCTCCAGTTGGCCCAGGTCTTCTTGTCCGTGTCCGCGGGCGCCTGGTAGACACCCATGGGTCCGCTGGCCGCCTGGAACTGCCACTTGATGGCCGCGGCGATGGCGGGATGGGCCGTGAGCCACTTCGCGAGATCCTGGAAGAGGGCGAGGGTTGCCGCGGCGCTGGTGGTCGTGGAACTGAAGGCGTCCGTGACGGCCACGGTGAACACCGCGCCGTCCTCCCCCACCGCCATGACGCCCAGGTCGTAGCTGGTGGCCGTGGCGCCGGGAATGGGCGTGCCGTTCCTGAACCACTGGAAGGACAGGGTGCCGGTACCTGTGGCGGCGGCGCTGAAGGAAGCAGGAACCCCGGCCGTGAGGATCTGGCCATAGGGCTGCAAGGTGATGATCGGGGCCGGGGGCACCAGCTGGAGGCTCGGCGAGGCCACGCTGCTGCCGCCGGTGTTCGTGGCCGTGATGGTATAGGTCTGGGTCGCGGCGGCGGTCGTGGGCGTGCCGCTGATGGTCCCCGTGCCGGTGTTGAAGGCCAGCCCCGCCGGCAGCGCCGGAGCGATGGCCCAGGTCACGACTGCGCCGCCCGCCAGGGTCGGCACCAGGGGCGCCAGGGGCGTGCCCACGTGGAAGGTGAAGCTCCCGCTGCCGTAGCCGATGACCGGGGGCGCATCCAGGACGGCCAGGCTGAGGTCCACGAAGGTGCTGCCGCCGGAATTCGTTCCGGTGATGCGGTAAATGGCGGCAGTCGCCAGGGCCGTGGGCGTACCGCTGATGACGCCGCTGTTGGTATCCAGATTCAGACCGGCCGGCAGGGCTGGCACCACGCTGTAGGCCGCGATGACCCCACCCCCATTGGACGGCGCGTTGGCGGTGATGGCCACGCCCTTGGTGTAGGTCGCCGGGTTGGTCACGTAGTCGAGCCCCGTGGGGGCAGCCGTCGAAACGGTCACCGTCGCCGTGGCGGTTCTACTGCCGGCGGAGTTGGTTGCCGTGAGAGTGTAGGTCTTCGTGGCTGCAGGCGTGACGTCGAGGGAGGTTCCCCCCACCGCTCCGATGCCTTGGTCGAGGCTACAGGAAACCCCGGTGCCTGCCACGACCCAGGCCAGCGTGCTGCTGCCGCCCACGGTGATCGCGGAGGGCGTGGCGGTGAAGCTGCTGATGACCGGCTTGGTGATCACCGTGACGGTGACCGAACTGGTCACCGTGCCCACGGTATTCGTGGCCGTCAAGGTATAGGTGGTGGTGGCCGGCGGATAGAGGCCGACCAGACCGTTGGGGGAGCTGACAATGCCGCCGCCGTTATCGATGCTTGCACTGGTGAAGTAATTCACGCTGGTCCAGTTGAGAATGGCGC
Organism: Holophagales bacterium; assembly: GCA_038236735.1. Classification (GTDB taxonomy): domain Bacteria; phylum Acidobacteriota; class Holophagae; order Holophagales; family Holophagaceae; genus Geothrix. The sequence continues at coordinate 17,279 of JBBRZL010000067.1, forward strand.
TCTGGCCGGCATTGATCGTCGTTGAGCTGGCCCAGAAACTGCCGATCACCGGCAGGAATTGGTAGTTGGCGGTGATGGTCTGGTTGGCCGTGACGTTGGCGACCGTGAGCGGATTGACGCTGGTGGTGA
>JBBRZL010000068.1:0-17404 GCA_038236735.1 Holophagales bacterium
GCATCCTCACGGGCACCCCCACGGCGCTGACAGCCAGCGCGACCTACACCGTGACGGCCACCAACGCCGGGGGCAGTACGACCGCAGGCCTGGTCCTCACCATTAAGGATGCGCCGCCCACCAACCTCCTCTACAGTGCACCCTCCGCATCCTACGCGGTGGGCACGGCCATCACGCCCAACCTGGCCACCCATGGCGGCGGCGCCGTCATTTCCTTCAGTGTGTACCCAGCCCTGCCCGCCGGCCTCGTGTTCAACACGACCACGGGTGCCCTCACAGGCACGCCCGCGGCCTCCGCCCCCACGGCGACCTACACGGTGACGGCCACGAACAGCGGGGGCAGCACGACGGCGAGCCTCTCACTCACCGTCACCGACCTGCCTCCCACCACGCTCACCTACGCCTTCCCGACCAGTACCTACACGGTGGGCACGGCCATCGCCAACAATGCCCCCAGCCATGGCGGTGGAACCGTCACCCAGTACAGCGTGAGCCCGGCCCTCCCTGCGGGCCTGGACCTGAACTTCAGCACGGGACTGCTGTCCGGCACACCCACCGTGCCCGCCGCCCTGGCCACCTACACGGTCACCGCGGGGAATAGCAGCGGGAGCACCAGCTTCGACTTGACCATCACCGTGAATCCCGCCGTCGTCGGTAAGGCCTGGTACAGCGCCATCACCCTTTCCCTGGACCAGCCGGGGGACGGCTCCTCGCCCCAGATCGCCTTTGGCGGCACGGGGCATGCGATGGCGGTGTGGGAGCAATCGGGCGCTGGCGTCGAAAGCGTGTGGGCCCGGCGCTTCACGCCCAGCAGTGGCTGGTCGCCCGCCGTGCTGCTGGAATCGAGCACCACCGAGTCTGCGGTGACCCCCCATGTCGCCATGGATGCCGCTGGCAACGCCCTGGTGGTGTGGTTGCAGCGGAATGCTGCCCTGAACACCTACAGCATCTGGGCCAACCAATACGCCGTGGGCACCGGATGGGTTGGTGCTGTCTCGTTGGAGGCCGGGGGGCACGGGGCCTCCGCTGACCTGCGGGTTTCGATGGATGCCACGGGCCACGGCCTGGCGGTTTGGACGCAGGTGGGAGTCGCGCTCTCGGCCCTGCATGCGGCTCGCTACCAGCCGGGTTCTGGCTGGGCAGCGGTGGAGGAATTGGCGGCCAACAATGCCAGCCGACCCGACCTGGCCATGAATGCCAGTGGCGAGGCCATGGTGGTCTGGGATTCCGAGGACGTCCCGGGCGCTGTTCCTCTGCTCTTCAGTGTGTGGGGCCGCCCCTACCATGCCGCTACAGGCTGGGGCACGGCCGCCCTCGTGGAAAGTGACAGCACCAGTGGCTGGGACATCGGTCCCAGTGTGGCCATCGATCCCGTTGGCCGGGCCGTGGCCGTGTGGCAGCGCTACGACGGCGCGATCGGGCGCTTCAACATCCGCTCCAGCCGCTACACGGCTGGGGGGGGCTGGGGCGCACCCGTGTTCATCGATACCAACGTCCTCGGCTTCTCCCGGGATCCCCGGATCGCCCTGGACGCCGATGGCAATGGGCTCGCGGTATGGGACCAGGCTGACGCGGGGCCGGGCGGGCATATCAGCATCTGGGGCAACCGATTCACCCTCAGCTCCGGATGGGGTACGGCCGTCCTCATCGAGGCTCCCTTCCGTGCCGGAGACAGTTATCCGGCGCAGAGCCCCCAGGTGGCCCTCGACCCCACGGGGAATGGCTTCGCCCTCTGGCTGGACTTTGGCGGCGATATCAACGGCGTGGCCTTCACGCCCAGCACTGGCTGGGGTTCCCCACGGGGCATGGCCCCTGGCACCACCCAGGCACCGGGGCCGCCCCAGATCGCCTTCGACGGCAACGGCAATGCCTTTGCCATCTGGTCCCAGGTGACGGGTCCCTCCAGCGCCCTGGTCAATGCGATCTGGGTGAGCCGTTACGAGTGATCCTCCCGCCCCTAGCTTTAGTCGGCAACGGGAGTCAGGGTGTCCCGCCTGCATCCAATCCGCCACTCGGTTTCTGCCTTGCTGCTGTGGGTGGGCCTGCTCACCCGCGGCGGCGGGAGTGGCGGCAGCAGGCCGGTACCGCCGCCACTGCTTGCTTCTACTGTCATCACCGCCGAACCCGCAGATCCATCCGTCCCGGTGGGTACGGCGGCGATCTTCCGGGTGGTGGCCCCGGGAGCCAGCGGTTACCCGTGCCAGCAAGGCCTCGATAGGGTCGCCAGCTTCACTTCCCTGGGTCGTGCCACGCCACGCGGCCAGCGAGGGACCCGGTGGTCTGGGGGGGAGGAACCGCTGGGGATCTGAACGAGCGACACTAGTGCATCCCGCCTGAAACGCCGGAGTCATTCGCCTGAAACGCCGGAGTCATTCGCCTGAAACGCCGGAGTCATTCGCCTGGCAGGGCGGGGTGCCCTTCCATCGGGGCATGGCCCCTCTGGCGCCTCGGCGCGCTGGCGCGCCATTGCTGTCACCCCACAGGGGCGCGGCCACGCGGTGCCCACACGCGTTCCGGATGAACCAACTGTTGCGAGCGGGCATCCCTAGCGAAGCTGGCCGGTGGCGTCCAGCCCAGCGAAGCGGTAGCCCTCGGCCCGCAACTTCGGGATGAGGAGGGGCAGCACCTTGCCTGCGCGGTCGTGGATGTCGTGGAAGAGGATGATGCCGCGCTTCTCGTGGGCGATGGCCTTCAGTACACGGTCGGCCACGGAGCTGGGCACGGGATCGGCCCAGTCCAGGCTGTCGATGTTCCAGAGCACTGATCGCAGCTGGTAGGCCTCCAGGGCCTGCAGCTGCAGCGGCGCACGGGCGCCGTAGGGGAAGCGGAAGAGCTGGCTGTGCGCGCCGGGGATGGCCCGCAACAGCTGGTCGGTCTCGCGGATCTCCAGGTCCAGGGGCGCGCCGGTCTCCTTGCTTAGCTGGGCGTGGGAGTAGCTGTGGTTGCCCACCACGAAGCCCCCCTTCACCAGCTCCTCGGTGAGTGCGGCCAGCGGCCCCAGGTGGATCTGGCCCGCGGCGTTCTGCGAGCCGAGGTTCCGGCCCACCTCGAAGAACAGGGCAGGCACGCCCTCCTTCTGGAGGATGGCCTTGATCTCCTCCGTGTAGATCCGGTGCGGGCCATCGTCGAAGCTGAGGATGAGGACCTTCTTGGGCAGCTCCGTCCCATCCAGTTCCTTCCTGGTGGTCTCGCCGCCAGGCCCCGGCAGGGGCGCTGGTTCGATGCCATGGGGGAGCAGGTCCGTGATGGAGACCCGGAGGCGGAGCTGCGCCACATAGGCATTCCAGCGGTCCCGGTGGCCGCCGGCGGGGGCCTGGCCGGGTCCCCCGAAGACCTGGCGGTACTCCTCGTCGACCTCCCGCTCGATGCGGTCCAGGGTGGCGAGGTCCCGGGTGATCCTGGCCTTCAGGCCCAGCACCTCGAGCGAGGTGTCCTTGGCGAGGCCGCGCTGGAGGATCCGCAGGGAGTCGCGGAAGGCGAGACGGTCCAGGTCCAGCAGCTCGGGATCCCCTTCCATCCAGCCGAGCAGGGAGCGGAGCTCCGGGTCCCGCTGGGCCGCGGGCTGGGCGGCCAGGCCCAGCAGCGCGGGGTTGAGGTGGTGGACCAGTTCCCGCCGGTCATGGTGGAGGCGGTGACCGGCCTCCAGGGCTGCGGCAAGGGTCTTGCCTTTGAGGGTGGTTTCATCAGCGAACAGCAGGATGAGCTGGCGCTGCAGCTGCAGGTCCGAACGGAGGGCCTCCAGCAACGGGTCGGAGGTCTTGGAAGGATTCGGATGGGCCGTCGCCTCGGCCAGGGCCATGGTGGCGGCCTGGGCTGGCTGCATCGGCCGCGAGGGGTACTGCCGACGTACCAGGGCGAAGCCGCCACTGAGGAGAGCCGTGACCAGGATGATAGGGGCGAGTTGGCTCATGGCTATCAGCCTAGGGGGTCGGGCCTGGTTTTGAAATGTCCAACGCCCGCATCCTCGTCCAGGGCTACTACCTCTAGACTGAACCTGACTGCTGGAGCAGCGCCTTCACCTGGGTGAGGCGCTGCTCCTTCTCCTCGGACTGTCCGCGCAGTTTGGCCACGGCCACTTCTGGGGCCTTGGTGACGAAGCTCTCGTCGGCGAGCCGAGCGCGGAGGGGTTCCAGCTCCTTTTCGAGTTTGGCCAGTTCCTTCTCCAGCTTGGCCTGTTCGGCGACGGGGTCCTTCAGGCCCGCCAGTTCCAGGGCCACGGCCCCGCCGGCGATGACACCCACGGCGCGGGTGGGGGAGGCCAGGTCGCCCTGGGCGAAGGTGACGGATTCCAGCCGGGCGATGGACTTCAGAGCCTCGGTGAAGGGTTCCAGTTCGAGAATGGAACAGAAGGCGGGCACCCGTTTGGCGGGATCCACACCCTGTTCGGCCTTGAGGCGCAGGAAGGCGGAGAGGATCTCCTGGAAGCGCGGAATGATCGTCGTGTCGCCGCCCGTTACCTGCAGGAGTGGCTCATCCAGCGGCCAGGACCTCTGGGCCAGCAGGGCGGGCTCTCCGGCGGGCAACCGGCCATCCATCATCGCCTCGTGGATTTCCTCGGTGAGGAAGGGCACGAAGGGATGCAGGGCCCGCAGGATGATGTCGAGGAAGTGCAGGATGGCGGCCTTCTGCCCAGGCGTGCCGCTCAGGAGCTGCACCTTGGCCAGCTCGATGTAGGTGGCGCAGAAGTCGTCCCAGACCAGGTGGTAGAGCAGGTCTGAGGCCTCGTGGAAGCGGAACTCCTCCAGGGCCTTTGTGACCGCCTGCAGGCCTTCGCGCAGCCGTCCGATCAGCCAGAATTCGGCTTCGCCGAATTCTGGCTCCGTCGCCAGCGTGATGGAGTCATCCAGGTTCATCTGGACGAACCGGGAGGCGTTCCAGAGCTTGTTGCAGAAGTTCCGAGAGGCCTCCAGCCGGGCCGTGCTCATGGCGATGTCGGTGCCAGGCGCGGCCATGATGGCCATGGAGAAGCGCAGGGCATCCGTGCCGTACTCCTCCATCACTTCCAGGGGATCGATGACATTGCCCTTGGTCTTGCTCATCTTCTGGCCGCTGGCATCGCGCACCAGGCTGTTGAAGTAGACCTTGTGGAAGGGCACCTGGCCCATCCAGGTGAGGCCCGCCATGGCCATGCGGGCCACCCAGAAGAACAGGATGTCCGGGGCCGTGATGAGGACATCCGTCGGGTAGTACCGTGCCAGGTCCGGCGTCTGGTCCGGCCAGCCAAAGACGCTGAAAGGCCACAGAGCCGACGAGAACCAGGTGTCCAACGTATCGGGATCCTGAATCAGTTCTTCATCTCCGCAGGTGCAGCAGGCGGAGGGCGCCTCCATTTCCACATGGAGCTGCCCGCACCGGGCGCAGGTCCAGGCCGGGATGCGGTGCCCCCAGACCAGTTGGCGGCTGATGCACCAGTCCTGGATGTGGGTGAGCCAGTGGGCCCACACGGCCGCGTGGTGCTCGGGCGTGAACTGGATGGCGCCGGACTGCACGGCTTCCAGGGCCATGGCGGCGGCCTCCTTCACATCCATGAACCACTGCTCGCTGATGAGGGGCTCCAGCACGGCGCCGCTGCGATCACTGAGAGAGATCTTGTTGACGTAGTCCTCCACCTTGACGAGGAAACCCTGCTCCTCCAGGTCCGCCACCACGCGCTTGCGGGCCTCGAAGCGATCCAGGCCCACGTAGGCGCCGGCCTCGGCGGTCATCTTCGCGTCAAAGCCGATGATGGTGATGGAGGGCAGCCCCAGGCGCTGGCCGGCGGCGAAATCGTTGGCGTCGTGGGCCGGGGTCACCTTCACGCAGCCGGTGCCGAAGGCTGGATCCACGAAGGTGTCCGCCACCACGGGGATCTGGCGGCCCGTGAGGGGGTGATTCATGAGCTTGCCGATCATGCCTTGGTACCGCTCATCGTCGGGGTGCACGGCCACGGCGGTGTCGCCCAGCATGGTCTCGGGCCGGGTGGTGGCCACCACCACGCTGCCGCTGCCGTCCGCCAGGGGATAGCTCAGGTACCAGAGCTTGCCTTTGCGCTCCTCGTATTTCACTTCCAGATCGCTGAGGGCGGTCTGCAGGGCCGGATCCCACTGGATCATGCGCGGCCCGCGGTAGATGCGGCCAGCCTTGTAGCTCTCCACGAAGACCTTGCGCACGGCCTTGTTGAGCGAGGGATCCAGGGTGAAGCGGTTGCGGGTCCAGTCCACGGAGCAGCCCAGGCGCTTCAGCTGGTGCTCGATGGCGCCCTGGTTCTTCTCCTTCCAGGCCCAGATGCGCTGCTCGAATGCGGCGCGGCCCAGCTGGTGCCGGTCGGTGCCTTCGGCCTTCAGCTGCCGCTCCACCATCATCTGGGTGGCGATGCCGGCGTGGTCGGTGCCCGGCACCCAGAGGGCGTCGAAGCCCTGGGCCCGCTTGAAGCGCGTGAGCACATCGTGCAGCGTGTTCACCAGGGCGTGGCCCATATGGAGGTTGCCAGTGATATTCGGGGGCGGGATGACGATGCACCAGGGCGTCTTGCCGCTGTGGGGCGCGGCCTCGAAGGCCCTGGAGGCCTCCCACACCGGGTACCAGCGCGTCTGCGCGGTCTTGAAGTCGAAGGCCTTGTCCATTTCGCGCATGGGAATCCTTGGGTGGTGCCCGGGCTGAAGGCTGCCCGGCTCGGAAGCGGCGACGCCGTTTCTGAGATGGAAAACACCAAGAAACCCAAGCCTTCCAGGGCATCTTGGTGCCGAAGAAACCAGTGTACCCGTGGAAGGGCGCGGGTTCCACCTTCCCGGGTCACGACTGGACAGCAGCCCCGTTGGGCGGGGGACCATGGGACCTCCCAAAGGTGGCTCCCATGCCCTGCCCTGATCCCCGCATGACCATCGCTTGTCTGCTGGCCGCCCTTCCGGCTCTGGCAGGGGGGACTTGGACTGCCTGGGCCGCGTGTTCCTGGTGGATCCCTGCGCCAATGCCGAGGGCCGCGTGCGGGTGAAGATCCTGGTCGAGAATCCCGGCGGGCAGATCCGTTCGGGCCTCCGGGCCTGAGTGGACCCTTCGGAGCAGCTCTGAGCGAGGTTATGACTAAAGGAACCGCTCGGGCTTGAAGCCCGTGACCATGGCCCCCCAATGCTTGCCCTGGATCTGGATGGGCATGGAGAGGTCGTTGAGGATCTCGCCGGTGTCCCGCATGTAGGTCTGGAAGAGCAAGGGCTCCGTGTTCAGGGAGCGGCGCTTTTCCGTTTCGACGTTGAAGTAGAGCCTCAGGTGGCGGCTGTTCAGCACGTCCACTTTGAAGTCTCCTGTGAGCGGCTCGGACACCCCGCTGTGGTGGATGGCCAGGAAACCATTGGTATCCAAGGCCACGGCGTAGATGGAGCCCAGATCCATGCGGGCCTCATCGAACAGGGGCTGGAGCTCCTTGCCAAAGGTGGTCGCATAGGTCGTCATGAACTTCTGGGGGTGAGTGTTCGCCACGGGCCGGTAATCCCGGTCGAAAACATTGATGCCACGCGCCGCGAGTTCCTGGATGCGGGCCTGCATGGCGTCGCGCCAGTGGATGGCCCGCTGGATGACGGCTTCCAGTTCGCCCGTGCCAGTCCGGAATCGGGACACCAGCTCCAGCAGCTTCTCGGTGGCGCGATTCATGTCGCCGGAGAAGCGGGTCGACTCCTGGAGCCGCTGCTGGGCTTCCAGGCTGAGGTTCTGGATATCCTTGGCCTGCTGGTGGATCGCCACGCTGGTGCCCGAGATGGCTTCGACAGCAGTGGTGGCGCCACTGAGCTGGGCGGTGTTCTCCTCGAAGTCGCGGACCAGCTTGGCAAAGTGCTCCGTGGCCCGGCCGAGGATCGCCGAGGTCCCTTGGAAGTCCACGCTGATGTCCTGGATCCCCTGGGAGGTCTGTCCCACATCCTGCAGCATCCCGCCGAGGTTCTGGGCGATTTCTTCGGCGGCCTGGCCCACGCTTTCGGACAGCTTCCGCACCTCGTCCGCCACCACGGCGAAGCCCTTGCCCGCCTCGCCGGCGTGGGCCGCCTCAATGGAGGCATTGAGGGCGAGGAGCTGGGTCTGCGAGGAGACTCCCTCGATGAGCTGCACCACGTCGCTGATGCGCTCCGAGCGCTCGCTCAGGCGGCCCACCAGTTCGAGAAAGTCCACGAGGCGCTGGTTGGTGGTGGCCATCCCGGCATCTGCCTCGAGCAGCTCGAGGCGGGTGCTCCGGGCCGATTCCAGATTTTCCAGAGTGGTGTCCCGGATGTGGCCCGTCACGCGGGAGATGTCGCCCACGGCTTCGGCCACCTCCTGGCTCGTGTGCGTGATGCGCTCGGACAGTTCGCCCTGGCGCTGGGCATCCAGGACGGAATCAGCGGCCAGTTTGGTGGTGCGCGTGGAGCCCACGGCAATGGAAAGGCCCAGGCGCTTCGATTGGTCGAGGATGGCCCGGATTTCCCCTGCGAAGCGGTTGTAGCCCTCAGCCAGCCGCCGGATCTCGTCGTGGGAGTCCAACTGGATGTCCTGGGAGAAATCGCCCCCCTGGATGGTCGTCGCGATCTTCCGGAGGGGAACGGCCACCGATAGGTGGAAGGTGAGCAGCGCGCCGGCGCCGAGCACCAGCGCCAGGAGGGGGATGAAGCGGGCCATCCACTCGGCTTTCGCCAAGAGTGCCACCATGGCTGCGGCGCCCGGTCCGGCGGGATCCGCCAGGGTCGCCCGGAGGGCATGGGTGAGGTAGAGGGTATACCCGCTGATGACCAGTAGCAGGACGAAGATGGGGACCACGCATCCCAGGATTTTGCGGAGGAGGGACTGGAAGAGGGTCCGTTCCACGAGGTGGTAGAGCGCTTGAATCAGTCCCATCGGGGAGCTCCGTTTTTCGTCGTGAAGGCCGCACCATTGCAAGCCCATGCCCATCGACACCGACCCGAGGGCCCGGGCCGAGGGACCAAGCCCCTATTCAGATGATCGGCCTGCCTCCTGGCGGAAATGAATTCGGGAGCCGGAACCGCGGCTTCGCCCACCTTCCATTCCCGGGGGGGGGCAAGCCACCCTGGCCCAGGCAAGCTCACCACCTTTTGGGCTTAGTCCCCCTGCATGCGCTCGTGGAAATCCTCCCATTCCAGGTCGGTCCACCATTCCTTCTCGAGCCCTTCACAAGTGGTGCCGTAGGAGGGGCAGGCGACGCAGCCATCACCCCGATGGACCTCGGGATCGTGCTGGGGCGGATAGGCTCCCACCAGAGCCAAGCCTGCCGCATGGGCACCGTGTTCCTCCTCCGTCATGGTCCGGGAGGGCAGCTCGCGGACATGGAAGCGGCGCAGGCGTTCCTGGCCCTCGGGGAACAGGACGGAATTCTCGGCATCGATATGTCGCCAGAGGGAACGGCTGTAGTCCACGGCCAGCTCCTGCAGCCGCCGGCGCTCTTCCTCGGAGGCCAGAGGCAACCGCAGGCAGTCCTCCAGCGCATCCAGCAACCCCCCCATGCGCCGGTGCTCTCCGATCAGGGCGGGGATGGGCCCGCGATCCGCGGGGAGTTCGGCCCTTTCCGCCAGGGCCCGGAAGAGGATCGCCTCTTCCTTGTCGTGGTGGAAATCCCCGGCATAGCGCCGGAAAAAGGTGATGAACCGGAGTCCGTCAGCCGGGTCTGCCTGGCCGGCCAGGTGGGCCGTCACGAAGGCCCGCAGGGAGCCGAGCACCTGTTCGATGAGATCGTGCTCACTGCGGAGATCTTCGATCAGTTGCATGGTCAGCTCGCAAAGACGTCGATTGTACTGGAATCCAGGATCAATCCCCGGGGGCATCCAGGTTCAACCGGTAGCCCACGTTCGGTTCGGTGATGAAGTGGCGCGGCCGGGTGGGATCGGCCTCGAGTTTCTTGCGGAGCATGGCCATGTAGATGCGCAGGTAGTGCGTGTTCCCCTCGCCGCCCGGGCCCCAGACCTCCGCCAGCAGCTGACGGTGGGTGGCGACCTTGCCGTGGCGACGCACCAGGGCCTCCAGCAGGCGATACTCCAGCACGGTCAGTTTCACGAGGCGGCCGTCTCGGCTCACTTCCCGCCGGTCGAGGTCGATGCTGAGCCCGCCGCTGCGGAGCAGGGGCTCGGCCACCTCGGTCGGCAGGGTATGACGCAGGGCCACGCGGATCCGCGCCAGCAGCTCCCCGGCGCCGAAGGGTTTGGCGAGGTAGTCGTCCGCGCCCTGGTCGAGGGCCCGCACCTTGTCCCGCTCCTGGTTGCGGGCGCTGAGGATCACCACCGGCTTGTGGCTCCACAGGCGGAGCTCTTTCAGCACGGCCATGCCGTCGAGGTCCGGCAGCCCGAGGTCGAGCAGGATCAAGTCTGGATTGTGGCTGCGGGCCATGGCCAGGCCCTCGGTGCCAGTGGCGGCGCTCAAGACCTGGTAATTCCGCCCAGACAGGGTTGGGATCAGGAAGCGCCGGAGGGCTTCCTCGTCTTCGATGATGAGGATCAGCGGCTGGTTCACCGGGCGCCCTCGGGCAATTCGGGCGGGGTGCCATCGAGGGGCAGGGCCAGGCGGAAACTTGAACCGCCCCCGGCCCGGCTCTCCACGTGGATGCTGCCGCCATGGGCCTGGAGGATGGCCCGGCAGATGGCAAGGCCCAGGCCCACGCCACCTTCGCGCGCCTCGGGTAGGCGGAAGAACTTGTCGAAGATCCGCTCCTCAAAGTCCACCGGGATGCCCGGCCCCCGGTCGGCCACCTCGAGGTGCACCCAGCCGGGCTCCTGCCAGGCCCGCAGATCCAGGTCCAGACCTGGCGCATGGCGCTGGGCATTCGTGAGGAGGTTGATGAGCACCTGCTCGATGAGGACGGCATCCAGGGGCACCAGGGGCAGCGCCTCCGGAAGGTCCACCCGGACGGGCAGGGCGCCCTGGCGCTGCTCCATGCGCCCCAGGGCCGAACCCACTACTTCCTCCAGGGGTTGCCATTCCTTCTGCACCTGGAGGGCGCCGCTCTCCAGCCGGGTGAGATCCAGGAGGTTCCCCAGCAAGTGGGCCAACCGATCACTTTCCTCCTGGATCATCGTGAGCAGGTCATGCCGGGTGGCGGCGTCGACTTCTCCGGGCAGCAGCAGGCTGCCGGCGGCGCCATGGATGGCCGCCAGAGGTGTTCTGAGGTCGTGGCCGATGGCCCCCAGGAGGGTGTTGCGGAGGCGCTCGGTCTCGCTCTCCACCTGGGCCCGGCGCGCCTCCTCCAGCCAGCGCAGGCGCTCCAGGGACAGCGCGATCTGGACAGCGAACACCTGGAGCAGCTCCCAGGTCCATGGGGGCAGACCGTCCAACCCCTCGGGCAGCACGAGGAGGACGCCTTCGCTGCGGTCGGTTCCGGTCAGCGACAGGCAGGTTGCCTCTCCCACCGGAAGGGGTTCAAGGGGGTCCCCCAGTCGCTCGACCATTGTGAGTCGGGGCAGCAGCTCCGCCGGAGGTGGCAGGCAGTCTGGGGCGGTGCCTGGGTCCGGAAGGATCTGCCATTGGTCCTGGCTCGGGAACAGCAGCCACGCCTTGGCCCTGAAGCCCCGCCGGATGTGCACCGCGGCGGTGGTGGCGACCTCGCGGGGTGTGCGGCACCGGGCCAGATCCCGGCCCAGGAGATACAAGGAGACCGTGTGCCGCTCGCGGCGCTGGACCTCCTTCGCCTGGCGGCGCATGCGGTGGATGAGCCCGATCACCAGTTGGGCGGCGAGGAGCATGAGCAGGAAGAAGAGGAGGTTCGGCCAATGGGAGGTGGCCTGTTGGAAGCGCGGCGTTTCCAGCAGGAAGTTGTAGAGCAGCGTCCCCATGACCGAGGCGAGGATGCCGAGTCCGGACCCCCAGCGATGGGCGATGAAGGCCACTCCCAGGAGGTATACAGGAAGCACCAGGGAGAGATTGCCCTCCCGTGGCACCAGCCAGGCCAGGCCTGTACAGGCCACCAGTACCACTAAGGTTCCGAGCATGGCGCTGAAGGGGATCCCCCTGGCGTCAGGCCCAGGACCATCGGGGCGATCGTCCAGCACCACGAGCTCTGCGTCCAGGCCCCGTCGCTGGAGTTCGTCGGCCGTGGAATGTCCCAGCCGTGCCCAGGGCCAGCGATCCCTGGAACGCCCCAGCACCAGGGCCTGGGCCTGGCTGCTCCGGGTGATCTCAGAGAGCCCCTGGGCGAGGGTGGGGGCTTGCACCACCTGGACAACTGCTCCCAGTTGCTGGGCTTCCTGCATCCACACCTGCACCTGTTCGGCATCCTCCGCGGCCGCGCCTGGACCAGTGTCCACATGCACGGCGATCCACGGGGCCGCGCGTTCCCTCGCCAGGTGGAAGGCCGCCTGGATCAGGCGAAGGGCGCGCGCCTCGGATCCGAGGGCCACGAGGATGGGCCGAGGCTGGGCTGTCATGGGGTTCAGGGTACCGCATAAAAATCGCGTAAAAAGTCCGGCTCCCGAACCCGGATCACAGGCAAGACTCTGCATACTTCCGCCGGTCTGGTTGTTTCAGACGAGGAGGTTGCCTTTTATGACCCCGATGCCTATAAACACGGGAAACACCGCCTTCATGTTGATCTGCTGCAGCCTCGTCATGCTCATGACGCCCGGGCTGGCCTTCTTCTATGGAGGGTTGGTGGGCCGGAAGAACACTCTTGCCATCATGATCCAGAGCTTCGTGAGCCTGGGCTGGACCACGGTGCTGTGGTTCGCCTTCGGCTATTCCATGTGCTTCGGCCCCAGCTGGCATGGTGTCATCGGCAGCCCCTCCTATTACGCCTTCCTGAACCATGTGGATCTTGGGGCAATGTTCACTCTGGGCGGGAACGATGCGGGCATCCCCCTCGTCGTCCACATCGCCTATCAGATGATGTTCGCCATCATCACCCCGGCCCTCATCACGGGCGCTTTCGCCAACCGGGTGACCTTCAAGGCCTACATGATCTTCCTGACGCTCTGGCTGATCTTCGTCTACTTCCCCTTCTGCCACATGGTCTGGCATCCCGATGGCCTGTTGGCCCAGTGGGGCGTCCTGGACTTCGCGGGCGGCATCGTGGTACACAACACGGCGGGCATGGCCGCCCTGGCCTCCATCCTCTACGTCGGCAGGCGCAAGGTGGTCGAGAACGTGGCCCACAGCGTGCCCCTCATCGCGCTGGGCACGGGCCTGCTGTGGTTCGGCTGGTATGGCTTCAATGCCGGGTCCGAGTTCCGGGTCGACAGCGTCACGGCTTCGGCCTTCCTCAACACGGACATCGCGGCCTCCTTCGCCGCGGCCACCTGGCTCTTCGTGGAATGGACCAACGCGAAGCAACCCAAGTTCGTGGGCCTGCTCACGGGCGCAGTGGCGGGCCTCGCCACCATCACGCCGGCGGCCGGCTATGTGTCCCCGGCCACCAGCGCCCTCATCGGCATCCTCGCCGGGGTCATCTGCTACTACGCCGTGGCCCTGAAGAACAAGCTCGGCTGGGACGACGCCCTCGATGTCTGGGGCGTGCATGGAGTCGGCGGTTTCATCGGCGTCATCTTCCTGGGCATCTTCGCTTCGAAGAATTGGAATCCCGCCGGGGTGGACGGCCTACTCCGGGGGAACCCGACCTTCTTCCTCAAGCAGTGCGCGGCGGTGGTGGTCTCATCCGTGTGGGCCTTCGGCTTCACTTACGGGATGCTGTGGATCATCGATCGCATCACGCCGGTCCGCGTGACGCTCGCTGCCGAGGAGAAGGGCCTCGACGCGGAACTGCAGGGCGAAGAGGCCTACCCGCAGGGGCTCTAATCGGCAACACCAGGTTGGCCCGGTGTGCAGGCCAGCACGGGAAGTGGGGCAGGGCGGTTCCTGGGGACCGCCCTGCTTTTTCGTGATTCCAGGTGGTTGGTATTTCGACCTTATCATCATGAATTGATCTGCAGCAGTCTGTGCCGATTGCTGATATTGCCCGTTTATCCCGGTGGGAAACCCTGGATAGACGGGCAAACATGTGTGGCGAGTCCCTCATGCTAGATTGAGGGCCGCAAAAGGTCCGAATGCCTAGCTAGGAGTGCTCTTGGCCACACCGGCAGTCCAGTCCTTGCCCACCACGGACCTCTCCCGCGAGCAGCGGGTCCGGTTGTATCGCACCATCTATGCGGCCCGCCGCATCGACGATAAGGAGATCACGGGCAAGCGCCAGAACAAGGTCTTCTTCCAGATCAACGGCGTGGGCCATGAGGCCGTCCAGGCCGCGGCGGCCATGGTGTTCCGCCCCGGCCACGACTGGTTCTTCTTCTACTACCGCGACCGGGCCCTGGCCTATGGCCTGGGCTACACGGCCCGGGAGATGTTCCTGGGCTCCGTGGGCGCCGTGGACGATCCCGCCAGCGGCGGCCGCCAGATGCCCAGCCACTGGGGGCACAAGGGCCTCAACATCTTCACCACCTCCAGTCCCACCGGCAGCCAGTTCCTCCAGGCGGTGGGGGCGGTGGAAGCCGTGGTGCGGGCCGAGCAGGGTGGCCTGCAGGACCAGCTGGGCATCAAGTCCGACGAGGTCGCCCTGGCCACCACCGGCGACGGCACCTGCAGTCAGGGCGAGTTCTGGGAGGCCATCAGCAATGCCGTGAACCTCAAGGCCCCCGTGGTCTTCCTGGTGGAGGACAACGGCTACGCCATCAGCACGCCCAGCGAAGTCCAGTACCCGGGTGGCAACGTCGCGGCCCTGCTGCAGGGCTATGCCGCCCATGGCCTGTTGATCATCGACGACGTGGACGGCTGCGATCCCCTCGCCAGCCACGCGGCAATGCAGGCTGCCGCGGACCATGCCCGGGCCCGCAAAGGCCCGGCGCTGGTGCGGGCCAAGGTGATCCGCCCCTACAGCCACTCGCTGTCGGATGACGAGCAGCTCTACAAATCGAAAGCACAGCGCGCCCAGGAGGCCCAGCGGGATCCGGTGCTCACCTACGCCCAGCAGCTCCTGGCCTGGGGCGACCTCAGCGAGGCCCAGCTGCAGATGCTGAAGGACGAGGTCCAGGCCGAGATCGATGCTGCCTGGGAAGCGGCCGATGCCGCCCCCAGGCCCGCGCCCGGCAGCTTCTATCAGCACCTCTACAGCGAGGAGGTCGATCCCACGGCCGCCGCCTTCGACACGGAACATGCCCCCGGTGACCAGGCCGTCGGCGCCAAGACGATGCTCGACCTCATCAATGCGACTCTGAAGCACGAGATGACGCGGGATCCCCGCATCCTGGTCTTCGGCGAGGACGTGGCCGATGCCAGCCGCGCCGAGATCCTCGACGAGGTGAAGGGCAAGGGGGGCGTCTTCAAGACCACCCACGGCCTGCAGAAGCAGTTCGGCGCCCACCGGGTGTTCAACACCCCTCTGGCCGAGGCCACCATCATCGGCCGGGCCATCGGCCTGGCCACCCGGGGCTTCAAGCCCGTGGTGGAGATCCAGTTCTTCGACTACATCTGGCCCGCCATGCAGCAGCTGCGCGACGAGCTGGCCAACATCCGCTGGCGCTCCAATGGCGCCTTCAAGAGTCCCATGGTGGTGCGGGTGCCCATTGCGGGCTACCTCATGGGCGGCGCCACCTTCCACAGCCAGTGCGGCGAGAGCACCTTCACCCACATCCCGGGGCTGCGGGTGGTCTATCCCAGCACGGCCCTGGACGCCGCGGGCCTGCTCCGCACGGCCATCCGCTGCGACGACCCCGTGCTCTTCCTGGAGCCCAAGCACCTCTACCGCCAGACCCACAACAAGGGCAACGATCCCGGGCCGGACTTCATGATCCCCTTCGGCAAGGCCCGCCTGGTGCGCGAGGGTACGAGCCTTTCGGTCATCACCTACGGCAGCACCTGCCACCGGGCCCTGCAGGCCGCCCGCGAGGCGGAGAAGGAGGGCATCTCCGTGGAGATCCTCGACCTGCGGACCCTGAATCCCTATGACTGGGCCGCCATCTCCGCCTCGGTCAAGAAGACCCACCGCGTCATCGTGGCCCACGAGGACACGCTCAGCTGGGGCTATGGCAGCGAGATCGCGGCCCGCATCGCCGACGAGCTGTTCTTCCATCTGGACGCGCCCGTGCGGCGCGTGGCGGCGAAGGATACCTGGGTGGCCTACTACCCGGCGCTGGAAGACGAGATCCTGCCCCAACCCAAGGACTTCCTCGAGGCCTACCGGAAGCTCGCGGCCGTCTAGGCCCTCCGGGGGTTCCGCGCTGCGCGCACACCCCCGGGCCCCCACGCTCGGGCCGGCGAAGCCGTCCCGAGCTTTCAGAGTCGGCTTGAGCCCATGAAATTCCAGGAGTCGCCCCCGCAGGGCGATAGGATGAGCAAGCCTCCCGGAGGAGTCATGCGCGCCCTGTCGATCGCCCTGTTGCTATCCACCACCTTCGCCTTCGCCCAGTTGGGGGCCCCCACTCAGCCCACTACGGGCTTCCAACGCACCTTCACCCTGGGTGCCCAGTCCTACGGACCCACCCTGTCGGGCCACTTCAATGGCGTTCAGGATGGCAAGCCCTTCGACGTGGACCTGAAGTCGGATCTCGGCTTGGGCAAGGACAAGAGCACGCCGGGCTTCTTCCTGGACTACCAGGGACCCCGCTTCGGTTTCCAGGTCACCAGCGGTGCCGCCGAGTACCGGGGGAACCAGATGGTCAACCGCACTTTCACCCTGGATGGGACCACCTACCTGGTGGGCACCCAGGTCCAGTCCCACCTGAAACTCGCCACGGTGGACGGCACCTGGACGATCAAGCTCGTTACCGAATCCAACGCCTGGCTCGGCCTCGACCTGGGCGCCCAGGTCTGGACCATCGACATGGATGCCACGGGCATCGTGCCGCCGGCCACCACCGCCACCACGGCCAGCGCCAAGGTAACGGCCCCGATCCCCCAGGTCGGCCTGTCGGGGGGTTCCCGGGGCTACAACGGGGCAGTCGAATCCAAGCTCTACTACCACTACCTAGCCTATAAGAAGGCCAAATACACCATGTATGGCCTCGATCTGAGGATCTTCCCCGTGCGCTGGTTCGGGCTCCGGGCCTTCTACGAGGCCGGGAATCTTGACGTGCCCAAGGGCTCGATCAAGGATGACCTGGAGCTGCAGCTCGACCGCAAGGGCCTCGGCTTCGGGGCGGTGCTCCGGTTCTAAAAAAAGTTCCACAGAAAATAAAACTGGACCTGGCCAATCCTGTCATGCTTTTCGGCGTGACCCGCCAAGGGCGGACCTCACATCCACGCAATGACGGCCTTGTCTGGGGAAAGTCATCGCTACATCATCACCAGACATACGGCAGGAAACAGTCATGGCTCAAGGCACCGTCAAGTGGTTCAACGCTGAAAAGGGTTTCGGCTTCATCACCCCCGATGAGGGCGGTGCCGATCTCTTCGTCCACCACACCGCGATTCAGGGCGGCGGCTTCCGCACCCTGGACGAGAACCAGCGCGTCAGCTTCGAAGTCGCCCAGGGCCAGAAGGGCCC
>JBBRZL010000069.1:0-17294 GCA_038236735.1 Holophagales bacterium
ACATGATCCTCGACGATGGCAGCGACGCTACCCTGCTGCTGCACCTGGGCGCCCGAGCCGAGCTGGACCTCCACGTCCTCGACCACCCCGACAGTGAGGAGGCTACCGTGCTCTTCGCCGCCATCCGCAAGCGCGTGGCCGAGAAGCCCGGCTGGTACTCGGCGCAGCTGGCCAGGATCCAGGGCGTGACGGAAGAGACCACCACCGGCGTCCACCGTCTCTACGAAATGGCCAAGCAGGGCGAGCTGAAGTTCCCCGCCATCAACGTGAACGACAGCGTCACCAAGAGCAAGTTCGATAACTTGTACGGCTGCCGCGAGTCCCTGGTGGACGCCATCAAGCGTGCGACGGACGTCATGGTCGCCGGCAAGGTCGCCGTGGTCTGTGGCTACGGCGATGTGGGCAAGGGCAGCGCCCAGGCCCTCCGCGCGCTGAGCGCCCAGGTGTGGGTCACCGAGATCGATCCCATCTGCGCCCTGCAGGCCGCCATGGAGGGCTACCGCGTGGTCACCCTGGACGAGGCCTGCGCCCAGGCCGACATCTTCGTCACCTGCACCGGCAACCTCCGCGTCATCACCCACGACCACATGGCCCGCATGAAGCACAACGCCATCGTCTGCAACATCGGCCACTTCGACAGCGAGATCGACGTGGCCAGCCTGGAGAAGTACCCGTGGGAGGAGATCAAGCCCCAGGTGGACCACATCATCTTCCCCGACGGCCACCGCATCATCCTGCTGGCCAAGGGCCGCCTGGTGAACCTGGGCTGCGGCACCGGCCACCCCAGCTACGTGATGTCCTCCTCCTTCGCCAACCAGACCCTGGCCCAGATCGAGCTGTGGACCAAGCAGGCCGACTACCC
Source organism: Holophagales bacterium (assembly GCA_038236735.1). Classification (GTDB taxonomy): domain Bacteria; phylum Acidobacteriota; class Holophagae; order Holophagales; family Holophagaceae; genus Geothrix. The sequence continues at coordinate 863 of JBBRZL010000069.1, forward strand.
GGTCGGCGTCTACACCCTGCCCAAGCACCTGGACGAGCAGGTGGCGCGGCTCCAGCTGAAGACCCTGAACGCCCGACTCACCGCCCTGCGGCCCGACCAGGCCAAGTACATCGGCGTGTCAGTGGAAGGCCCGTACAAGGCGGATCAGTACCGGTACTAGACTTCCATCCTCCGCTGAATCGCTGCGCGATTCAGATAGCACGGCGCCGCGAGGCGCCGTGCTTGTCTATTGGCAACCGCTTCCGTCAGGATGAAGCCACTCAATGCTAGGAGTTCACATGCGGTCCTGGACCCTGGGTCTTCTCATCATCCTGGCCGTAGCGCTGGCCGGGGCCGGTGGTGCGGGCCTGGTGCTGTGGCTGCAGGAGCGCAGAGCCGCTCCCCCGTCAGTGGCCCAGGTAGAGACGCAGGTCCCTAAGCCGGAGCCCGTGGCTGCGGCCCCTGGAACGGCAGCCCCGGCCCCAGCTGCGTCCGTCGAGGACGTGCTCGCCAAGGCTCTGCCCGCGGTGGTGGTGGTGGAGACCTCCGCGGGCCGGGGCAGTGCCTTCTTCGTGGACCGGGACCGGCTCATCACGAATAACCACGTGGTCGTGGGCCAGAGCTACGTGAAGGTGCGCCTGGCGGACAACACGCTCCTGGATGCCCGCATCCTGGCCACCGCTCCGGATTATGACCTCGCAGTGCTCCGGCTCATGCAGGCGGGTCCGGACCGGCCCTTCCTGGAACTGGGCTCCATCCAGGCGGTGCGCCAGGGCCAGGAGGTGCTGGCCATCGGCACCCCCTATGGCGTCTTCCAGAACACGGTCACCCGTGGCGTCGTCAGCAGCCTCCGCCAGCTGGACAAGGTGGTGGTGCTTCAGACGGACACGGCCATCAATCCCGGCAACAGCGGCGGCCCGCTCCTGGATCACGCGGGCCGGGTCCTCGGCGTCAACACCATGGGCTTCCGGGGCAGCCAAGGGCTGAACTTCGCCGTGGCCATCGACCATGCCAAGGCCCTCCTGGAAGGCCGGCCCCTGGCCCTGGACTTCGTCAAGACCCCCGCCGGGGCCAAGTCCATCCAGCTGGGCAATGGCGCCACCGAATCCGACCAGGCCCGGGAGGCCGGCCTCAAGCGCTACGAGGCCCAGCTGGCCGCCCTGGCCCGCGCCGCCGACCAGATGGAGACGGCCTTCGCGCGCTTCCTCGCTTCCTATTGGGATGGCCGGGTGGTGGGCCACTTCGAGCGCACGTTCTATGCGCTGTGGGAGCCCGGCGCCCTCCAGGGCAGTCCGGTCAAGGGTTACGAGTATCGCATCGCCGAACTGCGCCAGGCCGCAGACCAGCTCCGCACCGCCCTCCGGGATGTGGAAGAGCAGGCCCGGCGCGACGACATCTTCCCCGGCACCCGGCGGGAGCTGCGCAAGCGCTACCGGCTGGAGCATCGAGGTTGGGAGTAGTTTTGACCTGCACTCCCCGCTGAAATGCTGCGCATTTCAGCGGCCTGGGATTGCGCCCAGGTTGTCCCTGGGGGGGCAATTCCGTCAGGATGATGTCACTCACAGGGGAGCACCCATGCGAGCCTGGGTTCTGGGCATCCTTCTGGTCATCGTCAGCCTGGTGCTGGCCGTGGGGCTGTGGTTGCTGGGTTACCACCTCACCGGCAAGTGGGCCTTCAACCATTGGAAGGCTCAGCGCGTGGCCATGGGGGACCGCCTCGACTGGAAGGACCTCGTGCCACCGGCGGTGCCAGCAGAGCGGAACTTCGCCGAGGTGCCGCTGATCCGGGGAGCCCTCCTCGGAAGGGGAGAAGTGGATCCACGGTTCAAGACCTTGGCGGGCCCCAAGGGAGCAGCCGAGGCCATGGGAAGCTGGCAAGCGGGTCGCAAAGATGATCTGGTGGCCATCGCTCGGTCCTATGGAACGAAGGACCTGCTGACCGCCTTTGGGCAGTCAGAAGCCGTCCTCAAAGAACTGGAAGGCGCCAGTCGGCGACCCGCTTCCCGGCTGCCCATCGATTATCAGGAGGGGGAATTCCCAGCTCTCCTCGGGTTTCGCGGAGTCGTGCGAACCCTGAGGATCCGGGCCATTGCGAACCTCAAGGCAGGGCACCCGGACCAGGCTCTGGAGGATCTGGGAACCTGTTTCCGCATCGCCGGCCACCTGAAAGCTGAACCCAGCCTCATCAGTGCGCTGTTGCGCTCGGCCATTCTGAACCTCGCCATGCAGGTGGTCTGGGAAGGCACTGAGGAGCACTTGTGGAAGGAGCAGCACCTTGCTGTGATCCAAGAGGACCTGGCGAAGGTCGACCTGCTGGAAACTGAAATTGCCGCCTGGCGAGGTGAACGCCAGGGCTTCATCAGCATTCAAGTGGCCATGGCGGAGAATCTTCCCATTCCGAAAGCCCTGTCCGCGGGGGTTGATCGGCGAACGCAGTTTGGCGCCCTCAGCAGGGGATGGGCCTATCGGAATCTGTTGGAATACAGCAAGTTCCTTACCCATCTGGCGGATGTTCAGGACTCGGCCGCGCACCGAGTTTTCCCATCGAGGTACATCGAACCCGAACAGTGGTCCGCCCGCTATCGCTTCCGGCCAGATCTTGTATTAGCCCGGATCACGGTCCCAGCCTTGGGCGGCCAGGTGATCCGTTTCGCCAAGCTCCAAGCCCTCTTCGACGAGGGCGTAGTGGTCTGCGCCCTGGAACGCCACCGCCTGGACAAGGGCCAGTACCCGGATCACCTGGAGGCCTTGGCCCCGGCCTACCTTCAGGTTCTGCCCCACGATCTGGTAACCGGTAGTCCCTTGCACTACGCCCGCCAAGGCGACACCTTCACGCTGTATGAGGTCGGCTGGGACGGCAAGGATGATGGTGGCACCGTGGCCTGGTTGGGCGCAGGCAAGGACCGCAAGCCCGATCCCACCAAGGGCGACTGGGCCTGGCCCCACGCCAGTCAATGAGCAGGCCAACCCTGACCCTGCCTGTCCTCTGCTGAAACGCGCAGCGTTTCAGCTATCTGGGCGCCGCAAGGCGCCCAGCCTTTTGTATGATCAATGGATTCCATGGAGACGACGGATGGCTGACGACACGAAGGAACCCTGGCTGAACCTGTTGGCCCTCACCACGGTGATCCTGGCGGTCTGCGCCACGCTGGCCACCTTCAAGGGCGGCGGCTACTCCACCAGGACCGTGCTGAACCAGGCCATGGCCTCGGACCAGTGGGCCTACTACCAGGCCAAGGGCATCAAGGGGAACCTCTACGAGGTAGAGGCCATGCGCCTCAAGCGGGAGATCGAACTGGCGCCGAAGGCCAACCTGCCTGTGCTGGAGAAGAGCCTGGCGGACGTGGAAAAGAAGGTGGCCAAATACGATGGCGAGAAGGCCGACATCTCGAAGAAGGCCACGGCCTTCGAGGAGGCCAAGGCCGATGCCCAGAAACATGGCGCTCCCTTCGGACTGGCGGTGATCTTCCTGCAGATCGCCATCCTGCTCTCCTCCATCGCCGCCCTCATGAAGAAGCAGCCTGTCTACTGGGCGGGCCTCGCCGTGGGCGTGGCGGGCATAGTCTACTTCGTGAATGGGTTCTATCTTTTCTTCCCCGTCTGATGTGGGCCCTCACCGTCGCTGCCGTCATCGAGCGTCAGGGGCGCTTCCTCTTTGTGGAAGAGCCTGACAAAGTTACGGGCCTACCCGTGATCAACCAGCCCGCGGGCCACGTGGAGCCCGGTGAATCCCTGCTGGACGCCGTGCGCCGTGAGGTGCGCGAGGAGACTGGCCTGACCTTCACACCCGTGGCCATCGTGGGCCTCTACCCGCTGAAGGCCGCCAACGGCAGCGACTACTTCCGCATCTGCTACGCGGGCACGGTGCCCGACGATGCCCTGGCGAGCCCTGAGGATCCGGACATCCTGCGTTGCCACTGGCTCAGCCGCGCGGAACTGGCGACCGCGCACCTGCGCTCCGGCTGGGTGCAGCGCTGCCTCGACGACGCCCTGGCCGGGCGGAGCTTTCCGCTGAACCTGGTGGCCGACATCCGGCACGAACGGTGAGGTGGCAAGAGAAAACAATTAACCGCAGATCTCGCAGATAAGATTCGGATCATCTTATCTGCGGCCATCTGTGACATCTGCGGTTTCAATCCTCTACTTTTTCCGCAGCCACACGGCCGCGATCACCGACGTGAAGAGACCCGTCACCACGGTACCGATGGCGCCGGCCATGGCGCTGGCCAGGGGGGTCTGCATGTGCGCCTGGGCTTTGACGGCGGCCTCGATCTGGTCGGGGCTCATGCCCCTGGAAGCCATCAATTGGCGGCCCATGGCCTCCATATCCTGGAAATGGTGCGGGAACTGCACGGCGGTGAGGTAGTAGCTGTTGGCGAAGATGAGCATGGAGCCAAGCAGGGAGATGCTGACGCCGGCCCAGACCTGACGGCCGTAGCCTGCCGTAGGCGCCGACTGCCGGAGGGACCAGAGCAGGATCCCGATCTGAATCGGGATGACCAGCCAGAATAGGTAGAACAGGGTCGGGTGCTTGATCAGGCCGGAGGTGGCCATGAACAGGGTCCAGGCGGCCACGCAGGCGCCCAGCAGAAAACCGGCGCGGATGGTTGGGTGCATGGTGACTCCTGGAAGGTCTCGATACTCAGAAATGCGGAACACAGAGAACCCAGAAACACCACTGTGATTCCTCTGTGGCCACTCTGTCCCAGCTCCTTCAGGAGGACCAGGTCTAGGCTCAGAAGACGTGACTGCCGCCGTTGACGGGGAGGGTGGCACCGGTGACGAAGCCCGCCTGCAGGAGGCCCAGCACGGCCTGGGCCACGTCCTCGGCCTGACCGTTGCGGCGCAGCGGGGTGTGGGCGGCGGCCAGGTCCTTGTGCTTCTCGGGCATCTGGGCCGTGGCGTCCGTGAGGGTGAGGCCCGGCGCCACCGCATTCACGCGGATGCCCATGGGGCCCAACTCGCAGGCCAGGGCGCGCACGAGGCCCTCCAGGCCCGCCTTGGCGGTACTGTGGGCGCAGAAGCCCCAGCCAGGGTTCCGGGCCAGGGCGCTGGTGATGGCCACAATGGCGCCGCCCTTGCGTTCGAGCATCTGGGGCACCACGGCGCGGCAGCCGTGGAAGGCGGCGCCCAGCTCGCCCATCAGCTTGGCCTCGAAGGCCTCCCAGGGGTAGTCGAGGAAGCCGGCCATGGGAAAACTGATGGAGGCGTTCAGCACCAGGATCCCGATGGGCCCCAGCTGGGCCTGCACAGTGGCGGCCATGGCCTCCACCTGGACCCGGTCCCGGGCATCGGCCTTCACCAGCATGGCTCGGCCGCCCTCGGCAAGGATCTCGTCCACCACGGAGTGGGCCGCGGCCTCGGAGCCAAAGTAGTTCACGGCCACGGCCACGCCCTGGGCGGCCAGGGCCTTGGCCACGGCGGCGCCGATGCCGCGGCTGGCGCCGGTAACCAGGGCGACGTTCCCGTTGAGTGACATGGCTCCTCCGAGGCTCACTGCTGATTCTGCACTCGTCGGCGGAGCCGCTCAAGCGGCCTAGGGAACCAACTCTGTGATGGCCATGCCGCCAGTGGCGCCAGCCTCGCCCGTGAGGGCCCGGCGCAGGTAGCCCGCCTGGCCCAGGTGGAAGGCCAGGTGCGCAACCAGTTGCAGCAGGACGCGGGCAGTGGGCAGCTGCTGTCCTGCCAGGGGCGCGGGATAGGTCGCGGTGAAGGCTTCCGAGGTCAGCGCTTCCAGACCCAGCTGCACCTCCCGGAGGGTGGCTTCCAGTTCGGCGGTCAGCTCGGCCCGGGTGCCCTCGCGCCGGGCGAACTCCCGGTCACGATCACGCACGTACTCCGTGCCGCCCAGCACCGCGCCCACGAAGTGGCGCAGGTTGCCCGCCACGTGCAGCACGAGATTGCCCGCGCTGTTGCTGATGCCCGGCAGCGTACGCCAGAGCGTGGCATCGTCGGGAAAGGCGCCGACCTCGCGGCCGAGGCAGCCGAGGTCGCGGCGGAACAGGATGAGGAGGTCGGTGGCCAGGGGCGTCATGGCGACCATCCTAGTCCCGGTGGGGCCGGCCTGATCAAGTAGAAACGCCAACCGCAGAGATCGCAGAGAGCGCAGAGGAAACCGTGGCCTTGGGTCGACGCCAGGCTCGCCGCGTCGGACGGCCACCGAAAAGGACAAAGCAGAACACCGATAAACACCGAAAAAACATGATGAACACCGACCAGGATCGGATCATCCGTTCCCCAAGCACGGGCTGAACCCGGGGGCGCCTGGGGCACGCTTTCAAGGACGCGCTCCAGGCGCCCCCGGGATCACTTCCGGCGCAGCCGGAAGCCGCCTTCGGCGGGCCCGTGCGGCGGGCGTCACGGCACCTGCTTGTGGACACCCACTGATTGATAGGGCCGGCCAATCTCGAACGAACCACTAACCTGCCTGCTTTATCGGTGTTCATCAGCAGTCATCGGTGTTCATCGGTGTTCCTTCTTTTCTGGGTTCTTGTGGGATTCTGAAGCCATGGACCTCCAAGCCCTCCTCGATGACATCGCCCGGGAATCCGCCCCCCTCTCAGCCACCGGCAAGGTGGCGAGCTACATCCCGGCTTTGGCGGCGGTGGATCCCGCACGCTTCGGCCTTGCCCTGGCCACGGTGGAGGGGCAGCTCCTGGGCAGCGGCGACTGGCGCCAGCCCTTCTCCATCCAGAGCGTATCCAAGGCTTTTTCCCTGGCCCTGGTGCTGGCGCAGGACGGCGAGGCCCTGTGGCGGCGCGTGGGCCTGGAACCTTCGGGCAGCGCCTTCAATTCGCTGGTGCAGCTCGAATACGAAAAGGGCATTCCGCGCAACCCCTTCCTCAACGCCGGGGCCCTCGTCCTCATCGACCGGCTGCTGTCGCTGACGGGCGATTCCCTGGGTACCCTGCGGGCTTTTCTGCGCACGGAGAGTGGCAACGCGGCGGTGGACAGCGATGCCGAGGTGGCTGCCTCGGAGGCCACCCACGGCCATCGCAACGCGGCCTTGGCCCACTTCATGGCCAGCTGCGGCAACCTGGAGAATCCGGTGGAGCTCGTGCTCGACCACTACTTCCGCCAGTGCGCCCTCACCATGAGCTGCGGGGATCTGGTGCAGGCCGGATTGTTCCTCGCCAACCACGGCCTGCGGGCGGATGGTTCGCGCCTGCTCACCCGCAGCGAGGCCAAGCGCATCAATGCCATCATGCTCACCTGCGGCACCTACGATGCCGCCGGCGATTTCGCCTACCGCGTCGGCCTGCCCGGCAAGAGTGGCGTCGGTGGCGGCATCCTGGCCGTACTACCTGGTCGCGGCGTGCTCTGCGTGTGGAGCCCCGCCCTCGATGCCCACGGCAATAGCGTGGCCGGCGTGGAAGCCCTGGACCGCTTCACCACCCGCACGGGGTGGTCTGTCTTTTGAGGGCTCGAGCCATTCGGCGTTGCCGGTCTAAGGCTTGTCGAGGATGTGTCCCCTCAGGACTGCGGTGACTGCACGCCCTCCAGGCCCGCGTCCCCGGCCTGCTTCCGGTTCGGCCACACCAGCCAGGCGGACCAGGCGGTGAACAGGGTCACCGCCGCCAGGATCATCGCCAGGCGCGACCAGGGCTCGCTATAGGCCAGGCGCTCCTGGATGCGCAACCAGGTCATGAAGCCCCAGATGAGGGCGTTGAAACCCATGGCGACCGCCATCACCACCCGCACCTCGGACCAGGACACCAGCAATGCCACCAGGAGCATCGTCAGCAACGGGACGATCATGATGAGCGGGAAGCCCAGGCGCATGAACAGGGCGGCCGTCAGGAGCAGTGAGAACTGGGCGGGGAGGACGCGAAGGAAGGACATGGAGACTCCGGCAACAGCTAAATCATACCGAGAAGTCCGAAACCTTTGATCACAACCTGGACCAGCCTGCTTCCCAGGTTCTGCAGGCCTGCGGGTCCAGGAAGGTCCAGGCCAGAAAGCGGCTCTGCTTCTGGCCCTGGGCCATGGGCACGATGCGGGTGTCGGTGGCCGCGGCCTCGCGCAGGGCGCGCTGCAGGGTGGGCAGGAGGGCGGAGTTGGAGACCAGCGTCGTGAACCAGCGCACCTGCCCGCGCAGGGCCCTGCTTTCCGTGATCATGCGACGGATGAAGCCCGCCTCGCCGCCTTCGCACCAGAGTTCCGCGCCCTGGCCGCCGAAGTTGCGCGCCTGCCCCTCGCCGCCTCGGCCCAGCTTGCGCCACTTCTGCTGAGCGGCCTCCCGGGCCGCGCGCAGGGAGCCATGGAAGGGCGGGTTGCAGAGCGTCAGGTCGAAGCGTTCTTCCGGCTGCACCACACCCGCGAAGATGGCGCTGCGGCTGGGCTGTCGCCGCAGCTGAATGGCCTCCGCCAGGCCCGGGTTCGCCGCCAGGATGCGCGCCGCGGCAGCCAGGGCGAGGCCATCGAGATCCGTGCCCACGAAGGACCAGCCGTACTCGCGGTGCCCGAGGAGCGGGTAGATGGCGCTGGCGCCCACGCCCACGTCCAGCACGCGCACGGCGGCGCCGCGTGGGATCACGCCGCCGTTCGAACCCGCCAGCAGGTCTGCCAGGTGATGCAGGTAGTCCGCCCGGCCCGGAATGGGCGGACAGAGGTAGCCAAGCGGGAGGTCCCAGCCCTGGATGGCATAGGCTTCCGCCAGCAAGGCACGGTTCAGGGACATCACCGCCGCCGGGTCCGCGAAGTCGATGGAGGGGCCGCCATGCCTGGCGCGCTGCACGAAGGGCGCCAGCTCCGGGCAGGCCCGCACCAGCTGGGCGAAGTCGTAGCCCCTTGCGTGCCGATTGCGCGGATGCAGGCCCGGCTTCAGGGCCGGTGATCTCGGGGGGGATCTGAAAGGTGCAGGCATGGCACCAGAATCCCACAGGCCACCGAAATAAATCAGAACACCGATGAACATGGGAAGAAAAGATCAACACCGATGAACGCCGATAAAAGCTGATGAACACCGATCAAGAAGGGAGCATCCGTGCCCAGGCACGGGCTGATCCCGGGGGCGCCGGGCTGCGCTTCTTGGGACGCGGCCCCGGCGCCCCCGGGATCCCTTCCGGCAACGCCGGAAGCCGCCTTCGGCGGGCCCGCGCGGTGAACGGCGCGGCCATCTTGATCGCCATTGCGATGGGCCTTCCGAGGCCCACCATTCCTGCACGAACCACCGGGCAGCAGCCTTATCGGTGTTCATCATTCAGTTCTCGGTGTTCATTGGTGTTGCATCTTTCGCTGCGGCCTGCCGGAATCACAGCCCCGCGCAGAGGTCATCCACGGTGAGTACCTTGGCGAAGGTGCCGTCCAGGGCAGCCAGGAAGGCCGCCTGGGCCTGGGCGGCCGGGATGATCTCGCCGTGCCACGCGAGGTCCCTCGTGGCACAGGCATCCCAGGCCACCTGGCACTGGAAGCCCAGGTCAAAGGCCGCCCGGACCGTGGTGTCGATGCACATGTGGGTCATCATGCCGGCGATGACCAGCTGCGTGACGCCCAGTCCGCGCAGCTGCTCCAGGAGCGGCGTCGCCCGGAAGCTGTTGGGGAAGTGCTTCTGGAACACCGGCTCGCCCGGCTGCGGCGTGACGCCGGTGTACAGCTCGGCCCCCTTTGTACCCGGCAGGAAGAAGGTCGCGCCAGCCCGAAGGGCGAGGTGCTGGATGTGGATGCTGGGCCGCCCGGCTTGGCGGAAGGCCTGCAGGAGGGCTGCCGCCCGGGCGCCGGCCTCGGTGCTGCCCACCAGTTCCATGGAGCCGCCGGGGAAGTAGTCGTTCTGGATGTCCACGAGCAGCAGGGCCTGGGTCATGCACATCTCCCTTGGAAGTCGAGCGTGGCGCGATGGGCCTCAGCGCTCCGGTGGACCGCTCTCCAGCCCGCAAGCCTCCAGCTCCCGCGCGCGCCGTGTGGCGATGAGCCAGAAGGCCAGGGCCAGGCAGACGGTCAGGAAGGCCATGGTGAAGGCCAGGTTGCGGCCCTGCCAGAGGCCCTGCCACCAGAGCGTGAACTGCGTGGCCAGCACGTTGCTTTTGCCGCCGAAGAGCTCCAGATCGCGCAGGTACTTCTTGGTGTCCATGGGATCGTAGCCCAGGGCGTTGTCCGCCTGGGTCCGCGCGAAGAGGTAGATGAAGGCTGCGCAGCCGAAGCCCAGGGCCAGGATGCCCGCGGTGACGCGACGGATGCGGGTGGCCGGCCTCGGCCCCAGCAGACGCAAGCCCGGGGCCGCCTCCGACCGTTTGGCCGCCTCGCGGGTGGCCAGTCCGCTGCGGATCGTCTGCAGGGCCGCGTCAGGCACGGCCTGGCCCCGCCGCGCCAGTTCCGCCGCGGCGGCCTCCACCGCCTCGCTGTGGTACTCCAGGTGGCGCTCGAGATACCGCCGCAGTTCCGCGTCGGACAGCGTGGGGATCCGGGCCAGGAAGGTGTCGGTCATCGCTCGACCCGTTCGAAGATCAGGCCGGGCCTGGGCGACTCGGGCTTGTAGTAGGCGAGGCGGCCGGGCAGGCAGGACAGAATGGCGCCGCGATCGTGCAGGCAAACAAGGTTGAGCGCTTCGCGCAGCGGCAGCTCGCGGCCATCGGCCTTCAGGCCGTCCGCCAGCACGTGGCAGGTGGCACCGGCGCCCTTGGAGCGGAGCAGCTTCTCCAGTTCGCTGGGGAAATCCTGGCCACCGGGCACCTCGGTGGCGAAGCCGGGCAGGCAGGGCAGGTCGCTGTTCAAGTGCGTGAGCATCTCCCGGCGCTTTTTGGAATCCGCGAGGTGCTGGATGAACCGGGCGCGCTTCTCGGAAGGGAGAAAGGCCTTGGCGAAGGCTTCTTCATGATCCATGGGCAGTGCAGCCTCCTCAAATCCTAACGATGGCAGGAGTCGCCTTCGGCTGTCTCCGGGTCAGACCCTTTGCATCGAATTGACCTGATTCCGACTCATTCTGATGGAGCCCAGGCCAGCCGAGTATTGGACCCATGCCTGTAACTACCTTGAAGGAGCGAAGCTTGGACTTGGGCATGGGATGTGCACCTAGAGCCCATGGTCAAGGAGGCCTCCATGCCAAACAAACTAGCCAGATGGGTTCTGCCCGCCGCGCTCGCAGCGTTCTGCTTCGTCCCTGCCTCCGCCCAGGTGCGCGTGGGCGTCAATCTTCCGGGACTCCACATCCGTGTCGCCCCCGATGCACCCCCTCCGCCCCGCATTGAAGTCAGGCCCTCCCGGCCCGGCCGCAACCATGTCTGGATCGGCGGGTACTGGGATCGCCAGGATGACCGTTGGGCCTGGGCTCCGGGCCGCTGGGAAGAGCCTGCGGAACGCCACCACCACTGGGTCAAGCCCAGGTACCGTCGCGAGTACGGATCCTACCGCTATGAGCCCGGGCACTGGTCCCACCAGCGTCTGGAGGAGGGTGAGGATTACCACCGCTGGCGCGAGAAGCATCACCGCTAGGACCCAGTACAGCCAACCACTGGGGCAGGGAGCCTCCGCTCCCTGCCCCAGTCTTGGGCTTCAGCCAGTCTCAGAAGGAGCACAGCCATGTCATTCGGCCTCTACGCGGCGGGCTTCGGAATTCTCATCATCGGCCTGATCTACGGCGCGAGCCTCATGCACATGCCCGGGCAATGGATCGCCGTGGGCGCCATCGTCCTGGTGGGCGTCGGCATGCTCACCGGCGTCAAAGCGACCAGGCAGAAGGATCCCCCGGTCTAATTCCTGATTTTTACGACGGACGAGTTCTCTCCCCTGCTTAAGGAGCAACCATGAAACGTACTGGTGCATTGACCTTTGGAGCCATCGCCCTGGTGCTGGTGGCCGGTTTCACCGCCTGCGAACCCAAGGCCAGCAAGGATGCCGCCATCCAGGCCGAGGTCGCGGCCCAGTTGCAGGCCAAGGCAGCCGATGACCGTGTGGCGATGCTGGAGAAGCAGGTGGCCGACCTGAAGGCGGGCAAGACCGCCGCCGCGACCGGCAATCAGGAGACCATCAACCAGGTCTCCGCGGCGCACCTGCGGGCCCTTGACCGGGAGCTGGTCGATGCGCGATTGCGCGCAGCCGAGCGCCGGCGAGAGGCCGAAACGGTGGTTTCAACGCCCGTCAACCAGCGCCCCAAGTACACCTCCATGGAAGTCCCCAGCGGCACGCGCATCGTCGTCAGGCTGGGCGCCGAACTGGCCACAGACCGGGACCAGGCGGGCGATCCCTGGTCGGGCACCCTGGCCGAGGACGTGCTGGTGGGCAACACCGTGGCCTGGCCCGCGGGTACCAACGTCAGTGGGGTCGTGGCCCAGAGCACGCCCGCCGGCCGGCTCTCCAGTGGCAACGGGGGCCTGGGCATCCGCCTGACCACCGTGGGCCGCAATGGCGTGGATGCCGGCACCTTCATGGTGATCGGCGACAACCGGGGCAAGCGCGACGCCAAGTTCATCGGCGGTACTGCCGCCATGGGTGCCCTGGTGGGTCTCATGACCGACCGGGAACATCAGGGTGATCACGCGCTCGGCGGCGCCGCAGCAGGCGCTCTCGCGGGCACGGCGCTGGCGGCTGGTACTGCGGATACCGTGATCCGCATTCCCGCCAATCACACCGTCACCTTCTCGCTGACCACGCCCGAGCGAGTCACCTTCAAGTAGGCACGCCAGAGCCGCAGCAGGAAACCAAGGGAGTCGAGACCTCAGGTCTCGACTCCCTTGGTTTCGCTAGGGCCTGCGCGTGGCCAGGAACTCGCCATTGCCCACGGGCACCAGACAGGTGGTGAAGTCGGGATCGGCCTCGACCAGGGCCACGAAGGGTGCCAATTGCTCCGCATGCGACGTGGCGTTGTCCACCACCAGCAGGCCCCCGGGCCGCAGCACGCGGCGCAGGTCGGGCCACCAGCCCGGGTACTCCGGGCGCTCGGAATCGAGGAAGAGCAGGTCCACGCTGGCGGAATCCTGGCGGGCCAGCACCGCGCCCGCGTTGTCCAGCACCTGTTCGATGCAGGGGGCCAGGCCCGCACGCGTGAAATTCGCGGCGGCCAGGCCGGCCTTGTACTCCGACAGCTCCACGGTGGTCACCCGGCCGCCGATGGCACGGGCCGCGCTCGCCAGCCAGAGGGTGGAGTAGCCGTTGGAGGTGCCGATCTCCAGCACGCGCCGCGCGTCCAGGGCGCGCACCAGCACCGCCAGCAGCTCGCCCGTATCCCGGGTGATGTTCAGCATGCGGCGCGGCCGGTCTGGGTGGGCGGCGTCGTTGGCCGCGCCGAAGGCTTCCAGTTCCGCGAGCAGGCTGGTGAGCGGTGCATCCTTCATGGCAGACCTCTCCTGGCTGACGACGAGGTTAACGGAAACCGGCCACCGATTCTGGACGTCTGGACGCCGGGGAATGCTTCCAAAGTGAAGGAGTCGGTCCTCCATCCTGACGGCATGCTGGCCAGCCACGAAGCGCGTGCCAGGTGCTAAATCGCTGAGGATGGAGTTGATGCAATTTTGGAACGAGTGTTGCGCTGGTTACCTCCGTGATGTTGTCTTCGTGAGCAACACCAGACTGCCGCACCGGCATGGGCCGGCCGCGGGAGATCGCCCCAACAACCAGCAACCAGCAAGGGAGAACACCCATGAAATCCGGAACCAAGGACAAGGTCGAGGGCAAGCTTCACGAGGCCAAGGGCAAGCTCAAGGAAGTTGCCGGCAAGGTGATCGGCAACTCACATCTGGAAGCTGAAGGCACCGACGAAAAGGTGGCCGGCAAGATCCAGTCGAAGGTGGGTCAGGTCAAGACCGTCTTCGGGAAATAGTGAGACCGGCAGTCCATCAGGCAGGTTCCATCAGGTAGCGAGAGGAGAACCATGAGTACCGGAATGCTTGTGCTTTTGATCGTCGTGTTGTTTCTGGTCTTCGGCGGTGGTGGCGGTTACTACTACAGCCGCCGACGCTAGGCACCATCCCTCGGAGCCGTCCGTCCAGCCGCAGCAACTTCATGGTGATTCCATGCGGTTGCTGCGGCGCTAAAGCCATCATCCCAAGAAAGGCGAGTAGCGTCCTTCCCTGGCGGCAGCGTCAATCCATGTCCGTGATGATGGACGAGACCCTGCGCTGGGTGTCGAGGTCCAGAATGTGCGCCGACCATTTTGAATAGTCCTGGCTGCCGCTGAACTCGATCCGGTATCTGTGGTTGGCCTGGGCATCGAAGGAGAGATCGAATTCCGAACCGCTGCGGATGGTCTGTTGCCCAGGCGCTGGACGAAAGCGGAGGCTGAGGGTATGGATCCCGGGTGCGAACTCGAAGCGGTCCACGGCAGCATCGAAGACGCGTTTCCCATCGATCTTCAGGACGTAGAGGAGCAGTTTCCGGTTGTACTCGAGACTGGCGCTGGGACCCTTCGGACGGGGTGGTTCCATGAGCGTGTGCACCGTCGTGCAGCCCACGAAGGTGCCGACCACGAGCGTGCAGGCCAGAAGGGCGATGGCGGCAATCTTCCTGGTCATGGCTGGCTCCCCGCTGCCTGGATTGTAGGAGGTCTGCCGGGGGACGGGCCCAGACGAAGCTCTCGACCATGCCCTCGACCATGCACTCGAAGTGATGGATGCCCATTCAGATTGATGCAGGAGGGTCGCCCCTCAGTTTGAGCAGAAGTCTCCGGATGGCCTGGACTCAAGCACTTGCAGCGCGGATCAGAACGGCATGGTGATTGCCTTTTCCAAGCAACCGCCGGCGCCTTGAGGCGCCCTGTGGCGGATGCCGTCGTTGTATTGGAGGAATGCGCCATGACCATGTCCCTGTCAGGACTCCTGCTGCTCATCGTGATCGCGGCCGTGTGCGGCGCCATCGGCAAGGCCCTCGCGGGCAGCGTCCGCGGCGGGTTGATCGTGTCCACGGCCCTGGGCTTCATCGGGGCCCTGCTGGGGCCCTGGGTGGCCTCGCTGCTCAAGCTGCCTGAGCCCTTCGTCATCACCATCGACCGGCATCCCTTCCCGATCCTGTGGTCCATCATCGGCGCCGCCCTCTTCGTGGCGCTCATCCACCTGGTGTCCCGGCGCCGCTGACGGCGCTGACGGCATCGGGCTCAGGTATGGGACTCAGGTGTTGGCCTCAGGTCTTGACCCCGGGCGTAGGTGAGCACATGGCGCGCCAGCAGGCCTGACACCGTGCCCACGGTCTCTACTCCGGTTCCGCCAGCAGCAGTCGGTTTTTCGGTGTGATATCGCCCGGAATCACCTGCGTGAACACCCGGTAGCCGTGCTGGCGCAGCCTGGCCACTCGGGCTGCATCCATGGCCAGGGGACCCTCCAGCCAGCCCTCCAGGCTACCGAGATCGGCGCCTTTGAGGTCGTGGCAGCAGGGCAATACCGCCACGCGCGCCCCGGCCGCCACCGCCCGCTCCAGGATCAGGTCCGTCAATCCCCCGCATGCATGCACGGAAACGACCAGGTCATCAGGCAGCAACGGCACGTCCCTCAGGTCCAGCTCGAACAGGCCGACCCGGCCCTGCAACCGCGGCCAATTTTCGCGCAACGAGGCTGCCAGAGTCGTAGCACTTTTCGGGAGCCGCTGATCCACCGCCAGAGCCGCCGGGGAGCTGTCATCCAGCAGCAGGAGGAGCTGCGCAAGCAGCGCGTGGCCACAGGCCAGATCAACGATCCGGCCGCCTCGGAAGCGGCGCCGCACCCGGCGAGCGACTTCCCAGGCTTCGTACAGTTCCTTGCGCGGCAGGCAACCGGCCCGGCAGACCGCCCTGGCGATGGCGTCGAACAGCGTGTCGCCGGCGAACTGTGCGAGGAGCTTATCCGTAAGCCGATTGCGTGATGAGCGATCCATGGCGGCAACCGGTCCTTGTGATCAGGTATGAGTCGATGACGAAGGTGGCGTGAGGGCCAAGCCAGTGCCGAACAGCTTAACCTTGGTCTTCCTTCTCAACTCGGTCCTTACTGGCCCCCACTCTCAGCCTGGAGGGCGTCCCGGGGCGTACCGCCCCAGTGGCGCTGCCAGGTCCGGCGCAATTGCAGGTCGGACGTGAAGCCGGCGGATTCCGCGGCCTGGGTGACGCTGGCACCCCGTTCGAGGGCCTGACGCGCGAAGGCCAGGCGGATGCACTGCAGGTAGTGGAGGGGCGAGATGCCCGCGTGCTCCACGAAGAGGCGCAGGAGATGGCGGGGCGTCACATGTCCAGTCTGGGAGAGGTCGGCCATGGTCCAGTCCTGGCGCGGGGCGAGGTGTACCGCATCTTGGACGCGGTGCACGACGGGGTGCAGGTGGCTCCGGTGCACCAGGAAGGGGGAGAGTTCCGGATCTCGCGGTGACCGCCGCAGGTACACCACCATGTCCTTGGCCACCATGGCTGCGAGAGGTTCGCCGCAGGCCTCGGCCACCAGGTGGAGCGCCAGGTCGATGCCCGCCGTGATGCCCGCGGTGGAGGCCACGGGCCCATCCAGCACGAACACGCGGTTATCCTCCACCACCGCCCTCGGAGCCAGGCGCCGGAGCAATTCCAGCAGGTCGT
>JBBRZL010000070.1:0-17189 GCA_038236735.1 Holophagales bacterium
CGGCGTGTAGAGGCTGCGGGCGTATTCGCCCGAGAGGTTCATCCGGTTGTCGAGCAGGCGGCCATCCAGCACCAGGGCCCCCGTGGAGCCCTCACGGACCGGCAGCGGAAAGGCGTAGCCCACGTTGGTGGCGGTGGCAGGATCATCCTTGCCGGTCACGAAGATGACCTTGGCCTTGAAGGCATCGTTGAACCATCCGTAGCCCAGGGAACCGCCATAGACCCCGCTGTCGGAGTTGGGCCAGAAGAGCCCCTGGGTGCTCTTCGGGGTCTGGGTGTTCAACGCGAAGAAGTGGGCGTTGGCCGGAACTCCGGCATAGGCATAGTCAAAGCCCCTGCGGCCCGCACCGCCCAGGGTGAACTCCGATTCCTGCACCATCATGTCGCCCACCTGGACTTTGTGATGGCTCAAGGTGAACACGGCCTGCAGGTCCCCGACGCCCCACCGCGACTGGTCACCGAAAGGTTGATTCGTGTAGATCACGCGGGCGTTCAACAGGAGGCCGCCATCGGCCCAATCCTGTTTGTGATAGAGGCGGAGCTGTCCGGCGGCTTGGGTCCTTTGTTCGTCCGGAACTTCCTGCATGTGGTGGACCAGCTGCTCCAGGGCGAAGTCCCCGGAGATTGGACCATTGGGTGGCAGCGAAGGTTGTGGCGGTACCGCGCCAGGTTGCCCGGGCACGCCCGGAGCCCCAGGAGATCCGGGCTTTGGCGGTCCGCCGGGTCCCCCTGGAGAACCGGGAAGGGCCCCAGGAACCCCTGGCGCCGTTGGCGGCCAGGGAGTTCCTGGGGCTGGCGGTCCTGGTGGCAAAGCCCCCGTCACGGCGGGTTTCGGGGCCGGGGTCGCTTCTCCACCGGGCAGCTTGAGGAGCGCGAACTTTCCCGGTGCATCCGTGGGCAGGTATTTGATCCCCCCGGGCGTGCGCTGGGCGGCGTAGTACTCCAACCTGTCGCCCGGCTTGGTGGTGATGTCCTGGTCACCGGTGAAGGTCCCGTCCGGTTGGGCATCGAGGTTGAAGCTGTTGAAATCCTCCTCGCCCGTCAGCCGATAGAAGATCACCACCCATTCGGTTCCCGCAGGGGCCTGGACCTTGCCTTTGAAGGGTTCGCCAGCCTTCGCCGGAGGCTTGAACTCCAGACCATCGAGGGTCTGGGCGGAACCCACCCAGGCACAAAGGAGCAGGAGAAGGACCGGTCGCAACGGAAGACGGGTCATGGGCACCCTTTCGTTTGGTCAGGATTCGTACCACCCGCAGGCCTGGCAGGGCCGCGGCTATTAGCCCTGACGCCCTTGAGCGGTTCGCCCATCCGACTGCATGCTGGGGAATACGCGGGTGGCTGGATACCCTTCGATGAGGGTCAGCACCTTCTGGAGGGTGGCTGGGTCCTTGGCAAAACGGGTGCGGGCCTCGGCCAGCATGGCGCGCTTCTCGGCCTCGGCCTCCCGCGGCGACTTGCCGGCAAAGCGCCGCTGGAATTCGGCATCCACTCGCTGCTTGGCTTCGGGAATGGGTTGTACGGGCGCGGCCTGGAGCCGCTTGAAGTCCAGCCAGGGCTTCTTGAGGCGCGCACCCATCTGGGTTCCCATGGTCTTGGCGGTGAGTTTAGAAGCGGTGAGACGGTTGAAAGGGACGGCTATTTTGGCGTTGTGGACGCTGAGGTCCACTGCCGAGATCCCGGAAACGTGAGTGAATGCAGCCATGTGCAAAACGAGTTGATGGCTGGGCAGGGACGCGTGGGGAATAAGGCCATTGAGGGCGTCGAGGCTGCCCCTGTTGCGCTGCTGGTGCAGCTTGTTCATGGCACCGGCCACTTTCTTGGAAACGGCGGACCGGTCCAGAGCGTCCTGGATCGGTTTGCGGGCGAGGTCGAGGGTGGCTTTGGCCTGGCTCATGACCGCGTCGTGGACCTGGTTCATGGTGTTGATGACCTGGTCATTCACGGAGGTGATGGCGTCGTCCACGATCCTGGAAGGGTCGAAAATGCGCTCGGGGTGGCTCACGAGATCCTGGAGCACGGTGCCGAGGGTGCGAAGGGGGGCAAGCAGAACCGATTCGGCGATGCGCCCTGCAGAGGCAGCCGCGGCAAGGGCTTGCTGTTCGGCCTGGCCGGCAAACTGGCGCACGGAATTCAGAGGGTTGGTCACCTCGGGGTGCAGGGCAGCCAAGGCGGCCTGGGCTCGTTTGACCGCGTCCAGGATGTCCTTCGGGTCGGCCGGGAGATTGACGGCAAGGGTGGCGCCCGCCACGCCCGGGGGGGAGATGCCGGGGCCGGGCGGCAGGGCCTTCGAACCTGCGACGCCAGTTCTGGAAGCCGCTGTCCCGGGCGTTCCGGTACCGGGTGGGAGCGTTGCCAAGGAGGTGGCAGCGTTCCGCACCGCAAACCCTGCGGGTGCGACTTTCATCGTCATGGGCTTGCTCTCCTCGTCCACGACGGTCTGGGCCAGGTGGAGCGCCCCGTTGAAATCATTCTCGGCCTGGCTGGCCAGATTGCGAAGGTCATTGGCAGCGCCTCCCAGCTCGGCCCTGGCCAGGTTGACGATGTCCGCGGCCTGCTGCGCCAGGGTACGGACGAGGTTATCCACGTTCTGGATCATGGATCGGACGGAATTGACGAGGTTCTCGATGGCGCAAGAGAGACCGCCCGTGGCGAACGCGGCAAAGCAGCTCCAGGCGTCGTCGCAGCAGGCCCGGACCGGCATGGCCAGGGGTAGGAGAAGCGCCAGCGAGGCCACGGCGATGAGACGACGGATGCGTTGTTTCATGGGACCTCCTCGAGGATGAACGGCGGAGCGGTGGATCCTGAGTCCAGGTGTTTTGATTACAAGTAGCTCAACAATGGACGTCGAATTTTGGTCCATGAAACAAGGCGCTGCATATGAAAAAGGTTGCATTGAGTTTCTTGCGATAGTCTTTTCTGTCAAGGGGGGACCGAGCAGAATCTTCTTGAAGCCATCCTGTTTAATAACCACTCGATTCCTGGTGAAGCCAGGCGGTTTCCCTGCGGGACCTGGTTTCTCAGCACCGTTTGATCGCGACACCAAAAGACACCCCACTGAAGCTCGGCAGGCCATCCTTGATCTCAAGTTCCCGGCAGTCACCAAGGCAATCAACGTGAATCATGGCTGAAAGCAACACACCTCTGACGGCGACGGAACTGGGCCCGCCTCCTGCCATCGCTCCAATCCGCAACCCTGGGATCGACCTGCTGCGCGGGCTCTCCATCCTGCTGGTGGTGATGCACCACGTCGGGCTGCGCATTCCCCTCAAGCAGGGGGTGCTCGCCACTTTCCTGCCCAGGTGGTTCCTCAACGCCCTGATCTTCAATGGCTACGAGGCCGTCTTCGTGTTTTTCGTGATCTCGGGGTTTCTCATCACTTCAAACACGCTGGCGCGATGGGGCAGCCTGGGGGCCATCGACGTGCGGAGCTTCTATGTGCGGCGGGCCGCCCGCATCCTGCCCTGCCTCGTGATTCTCGTGGCCCTCCTCAGCGCATTACACCTGGCGGGTGCCAGGGACTACGTCCTCACCCATGCCAGCCAGACGCTGCCAAGCACCATCCTCTCGGCGCTGGGCCTGCACTTGAACTGGTACGAGGGGCAGACGGGCTGGCTACCCGGCAACTGGGACGTGCTGTGGTCGCTGTCCATCGAGGAGGTCTTCTATCTGGGGTTTCCCCTGGTCTGCCTGGGGCTCCGCCGGGACCGGTTCCTTCTGCCTGTCCTCGCTTTGCTGGCCCTGTCGTTGCCGATCTCGCGGGCGGCACTCGCGGGCAACGCGATCTGGCAGGAGAAGGCCTACCTGCCTGGCATGGCGGCGATCGCCCTGGGTGTGCTGGGGGCCCTGGTCGCAGCGCGCCTCCGACTTCAGCGTCGGTGGACCTGGTGGCTGCTTTACGCCCTGGGCGGGTTGGGTCTGGTGGCCGTGCTGTGCTTCGAGAACAGGCTCTGGCCGCTGCTCGGCAATGGGACCATGCTCCTGCTTACGCTGGCCGCGGTGAGCCTCGTCCTGGCCTTCCACTTGCAGGCCCGCGACGGGGACCTGCGCCCGATCCCAGGCACGGGTTGGCTGCGCTCCTTCGGGTACCTGAGCTATGAAATCTATCTCACCCACATGTTCGTGGTGTGGCCCGTGGTCCGGGCCTTCAAGGCCAGCGGTGCGGGTCTCTGGTGGGGCATCCTCTGGTACCTGCCGGCCGTGGTCCTGTCCTGGCTGCTGGGTTGGCTGGTGGCCCGGTACCTTTCCCTTCCCGCTGAACGCGCCCTGCGCCAACGCCTCCTGAAGGCCGATCGCCCCCGGCTGTCGCCCATCGCCCTGGCCGAATAATCAGCACCGTGCTTTTTGCCATCTCACACCGTGCGCAAGCACGGTGTGAGCGCTATGATTAAGAACCTGACAAAGTCGGTCAGGAATACGGGGCACCCATGAAAGTGATCGTCGCCAAGACCGCGGGGTTCTGCTGGGGCGTGAAGCGCGCCATGGACGCGGTGCTGGAGGCGTCGCTGCGCAACGACGGTCGGCCCGTGCAGACGCTGGGGCCGCTCATTCACAACCCCCAGGCCCTGGAACTGATCGGCAAGCGGGGCGTGGCGGTGGCGGAGGCGCCGGACCAGGTGCAGAACGGCACGGTGGTGATCCGGGCCCATGGCATCCCCATCCAGGATCTGCGCGGTCTCAAGGAACGCCAGGCCCGGGGCGAACTGAAGATCGTGAATGCCACCTGCCCCGAGGTGGCCAAGGTCCATCACAAGATCAAGAAGTGGAGCCCCAAAGGCTACTTCACGGTGATCCTGGGCAGCCACGGCCATGCAGAAAGCGTGGCTCATCGCAGTTTCGCGGAAAGCGGCAGTGTGATCGTGGCGAACATGGCCGAGGCCGAAGCGCTAACCGAAGCACAACTCAGCAAGGTGCTGGTGGTGGCCCAGACCACCTTCACCGTGAAGGACTATCACGCCATCAGTGACTACATCCGCACGCGCGCCCAGGATGCCGTGCTCGAGAACACCATCTGCGAGGACACCTGGATGCGCCAGGACGAGGCCAAGGAACTGGCCCGCACCGTGGACACGGTCATCGTCGTGGGCGGCAAGGCCTCCAGCAACACCAAGCACCTGGCTGAGCTGGCTCACCACTACGGCAAGCCGGTGCAATACATCGAGACGGCCTCGGAGCTGGAGCTTGGCGGTTTCACAGGGAAGGAAACCGTGGGTGTGCTGGCTGGCGCCTCCACGCCCACCTGGCTGGTGGATGAAGTCGTGGACGTGCTGGAGCAGCTCGGCGATGGCCCCAGCCGCTGGCGCAGCTTCCTCCAGGCCGCCTACGGTAGTTCGTCTCTGATGGCCATGGGGGCGGGTCTTATGACCCTGGGCGTCCACAAGTGGCTGGGCCTGCCTTTGGGCTGGCGCTACCCGCTGCTCACGGCGGCCTATGTGCTGGCCATGTACCTCCTCAGTCCCTTCCTGGATCCCCTGGGACTGGGGGCGAAAGGCCCGGCCCGGGCCCGGTTCCTGGAACGCAACCGCACGGTGATGCAGGCCTCCGCCCTGGTGGCCCTGGCGCTCACCCTTGGCCTGGCCGTCAGCCTGGGCCTGAAGGTGCTGGCGGTGGTGGCCGCTGCTGCCCTGGTGGGCACCGCCTACAAGCGGAGGTTCCACCTTGGCGGTCGCGAATGGAGCCTGCGGCAGATCCCGGGTTCCAAGGACGTGGTGGTGGCTCTGGCCCTGGCCACGGTGGTGGTCATCACGCCGGTCTGGCAGGAGGGCCGGAGCTGGGATCTGCGGGCCTTTGCGGCCATCTTCCTGGTGGGTGTCCTGGCTTTTGTGCGCACGGTGATCTACGAATTCCGCGACATGCAGAACGATCAGATCGTGGGCAAGGAGACCCTCCCCATCCTCCTGGGCCGACGGGCCACCAAGGCCGTACTGTTCGCGTTGCTGGGCACCCTGCTGGCGGGCACCCTGTGGCTCACCTTCGAAAGTCGAAGCCAGGGCCACCCCATGGCCGTGGCCCTGGTGCTGGTCGTCTGCGCGGCCTACCCCGGACTTTATCTCTGGATGTACCACGAACGGTTCACCGCCGGGAAGAACCGCTTCGAACTGAGCGTGGATTTGAGCTTTTACCTGGTGGGGTTGCTCGCTCTGGTCTGATTCTTCCTCCCGGCCGCAGGCGGAGGCTCCAAACCGGGACGCCAAAGGCGTCCCGGTTTGGAGCCTGTGAAATGATAGGGAATGCGCAACTGGGTTCTCATCACAGGTTGTTCTTCGGGCATCGGGCGAGCCCTGGTGCCGCTCTGCCGGGAGGCGGGCTGGGGCGTGATAGCCACGGCGCGGCGCCTGGAGACCTTGGCGGAGCTTCCACCGGGGGACGACCTCCGAACCTTGGCCCTGGACGTGACGGACGCCGCCAGCATCGCGACTGCGGCGGCCGCCTGTAGTGACCTGCATCTGAAGGCCCTGGTGAACAACGCCGGCTACGGCCAGGTGGGCCCCCTCGAACTCCTGCGCGCGGCGGAACTCCGCGCGCAATTTGAAACCAATGTCATCGGACTGCAGATGGTGACCAACGCCTTCCTGCCCCTGCTGCGGCGCGAGCCGGGCGCTCGGATCCTGCAGGTGGCCTCCATGCTGGGACGGCTGTCCGTCCCCCTGGCGGGACCCTACAACGCCTCCAAGCACGCTGTGGTGGCCCTGGCGGAGACCCTGCGGCTTGAGGTGGGCCGTGAGGTGACGATAGTGCTGGTGGAACCCGGCGCCATCCGCACGGCCTTCCGCGACACCTTCGCCCAGGTCTGGGGGGATCTGCCGGAGCGGACCCGGGGCACCCGCTATGAAGGCGTCATCGCCCGCTACCTGGAGCAACGCAAGGGTCAGGCCGAGCGCTTCGCCCTGGAAGCGGAAGCCTGCGCCAGGCAGATGCTCCACGCCCTCAACGCCAAGCACCCACCACGCTGCCTGGTCATCGGCCAGGATGCCTTCTGGGCGGGCAAGCTGAAGGCCCTCCTGCCAGCGGTCTGGTGGGAGGGCCTCCTGCGCAGATTCTATGGCCTGCGCTGAGCTACTTGTAGATGCCGCAGCCGACGACGATGCCAGCCTCTGCCAGGCAGAAGGTGGTCTTCTCCTCGACCTTCCCCGTTGTCGGGTTCGGCCACTTGTAGTCCGTCCAGCCACCACCCTTGCGCTGGCCTGTCTGGATCAAGTCCTGGACGATCATCTTCCCGTCCGGATCCTTCACGCCCCAGCGATTGGTGCCCGCGGCTGCCGGAGTCACTCCATGAGCCAGAGTGATGCCCTTGGTGTCATAGACCATCAGGTAAAGGTTACTGCCCGGCTTCACATGGAAGCGTCCAGTCCCATTCTGGACCTCGGCGATGAAGGCGTCCTTCCCGCTGGCCTTCAGGAATGCAATGCCTTCCTTGACCATGGCTTCGGCTTTGGGGCGTTCGGCCTTCTGGGCCGCGGCAGAGGCCACCAGGACCAGGGCGAGGAGGGGGGTGGCAAAGGATCGGCGCATGAAACCTCACTTCAGCTGAGGACGCCAGGAAGCGCCCGGGTGGATGGAAACCGCTGCGCTGGTCTGGCTGGCGAGCAGTGAGTTCCTGTCGACCATTCAGGGCAACAACATGAGTCCCGGTCCTTTTGACAAGGTGGAGACCGAACTGCTTGTAGAGGCTGCAGCCCAACAGGTTGCTTCGGAAGCCAATGGCCTGGCAGGCGCCCGGCAGGTCGTAGCTGAAACTGTAAAGCTCCTCCCCAGGCTTGGTGTGCAATCGCCCCTGACCCTGGTTGGTCTCGTCCCGGGGGCTGGGTGGCTTGAATTCGGGCCGAGCCTGCCAAACTGGACCCATGTCCAAAGTACACCTCCCACCGTTTGAATCCGTCACGACGGTCTGTCGTGCAACCGTTGCGCCGGTGCACGAGACCTCGCCGTTGAATGCAGAGGTGGCCCGTGGCTGAGGATCGCCTTTATTTAATCGATACTTTCGCGTTCATCCTCTTGGTATCCGCTGCGCGGATACGCAAGACCTCGCCGTTGAATGTAGAGGTGGCCCGTGGCTGAGGATCGCCTTTATTTAATTGATACTTTCGCCTTCATCCTCTTGGTATCCGCTGCGCGGATACGCAAGACCTCGCCGTTGAATGTAGAGGTGGCCCGTGGCTGAGGATCGCCTTTATTTAATTGATACTTTCGCCTTCATCTTTCGAGCGTACTTCGCGAATCCTCGGTTGAAGAATGGGGCGGCGTACACCTTTACCCGGCTGGTCCTGCAGCTGTTGGAAAAGCACAAGCCCACGCACATCGCCTGCGTGTTCGACACACCGGAGCCCACCTTCCGGCACCAGCTCTATCCCGAATACAAGGCCAACCGGGACGCGATGCCCGAGGACCTGCGCCCGCAGATTCCCATGATCCGCCAGCTGGTGGAGGCCCTGAACATTCCCATCGTGGAATTGCACGGCTACGAGGCGGATGACGTCATGGGCACCCTGGCCCGGGAGTCCGCTGCCATGGGGCTGGCGGCGGTCATCGTGAGCCCGGACAAGGATCTGCTGCAGCTGGTGGACGATGACCTCCACATCCAGGTGCTGAACACCAAGGACGGCGAGGTCTGGCACGACCGCGAGGGCGTGAAGGCCCGCATGGGCGTGTGGCCCGAGCAGGTGGTGGACTTTCTCAGCCTGGTGGGGGACGCCTCGGACAATGTGAAGGGCGTGCCTGGCATCGGCGAAAAGGGCGCGGCGCTCTTGCTGGAGAAGTTCGGCAGCCTCGACGGGGTCATCGCCGCCAAGGCGGACCTGAAACCCAAGCAGCGCGAAGGACTCGAAACCGCTGCTGAATGGCTGGACCTCACCCAGCGCCTGGTGACCGTGGTGACGGATCTCAAGCTCGGCCTGCATCCGAGGGATCTCGCCTATGTGGGCGTGGACGAGGCCAAGGCCCGGGAGACCTTCAAGGAACTGGGTTTTGCGACCCTCACCAAGGAGTTCACGCAAAGCGCCCAGCAGGCGGGCAGCGAGCGGCAGTACCGGGCCGCTTCCAGCCTGGCCGACCTCGAGGCCGCCGTGGTGGCCTGTCGGGCCGTGGGCCGCTTCGGCCTCGATACGGAGACCACCAGCATCGATCCCACCCGCGGGCACATCGTGGGCCTCAGCCTGGCCTGGGCGGCCAATGAGGGCCTCTACGTGCCCCTGGCCCACCTAAAACCAGCCACTGCGGATACCGAAGGCTCGCTGCCCGGCCTGCTGCCGGATTCGGGCCTGCCCGAGGCCCTGCTGGACCTGCGGGGGGAGGCCGAGGCCTTCTTCGCAGAACTGGCTCCCCACCTGGACCCGCGTAACCTCCCGTTCAAGGAAGTGCGGCGGGTTCTCGCCCCCCTGCTGGCGGAGGCGGCCATCGGGAAGTGCGGCCAGAACCTCAAGTACGACTTCCAGGTGCTGACGCGCCACGGTCTGCCGGTGACCGGTCTGGCGGACGACAGCATGGTGCTGAGCTTCCTGCTGGAGAGCGGAGTCCGCCATAATCTGGACGACCTTTCTGTGCGGCTGCTGGACGTGAAGCCCATCGCCTTCGAGGAGATCGTGGGAAAGGGCAAGGGCCAGAAGCGCTTCGACCAGGCCGACTTCGACCAGGCCGTGCAGTACGCCGCCGAGGACGCGGATCTGGCCCTGCGCCTCTGTGACAACCTGCGGGCCAAGCTCACGGATGAGCAGCTGCACCTGCTCTACGACGAAGTGGACCTGCCCCTGGTGGAGGTGCTGGCAGCCCTCGAGGGCCACGGCGTCCGCCTCGATCTGGAGGTCCTGGCCCAACTCGCCGTACGCATGCGGAGCGAGCGCAAACGCGCGGAAGCTCGCGTCATCGAACTCGCCGGTGAACCCTTCAACCTGAACAGCCCCACCCAGCTTGGCGCCATCCTTTTCGGCAAGCTCGGCTACAAGCCCGTGAAATACACCGGCAAGACCAAGGCGCCGAGCACTGACGAGGACGTGCTGCAGGAACTGGCCAAGGAGCAGGGTGCCGAGATCGCCAGCGAACTGCTGCGGCACCGGCAGATGGTGAAACTGCTGGGCACCTACGTCGAGGCCTTGCCTCTCATGGTGAACCCCATCACGGGCCGCGTGCACACCCGGCTCCACCAGGCGGCCGTGGCGTCGGGCCGGCTGGCCTCCAGCGACCCGAACCTCCAGAACATCCCCATCCGCACGGAGGAAGGCCGGGCCATCCGGGGCGCCTTCGTGCCTGAGCCCGGCTGGGTGCTGCTGGACGCGGACTACAGCCAGATCGAGTTGCGGGTGGTGGCCGCCCTGGCCGAGGATCCCGTACTACTGGGCGCCTTTGAAGCCGGCGAGGACATTCACCGCCGCACCTCGTCGGAAGTGCTGGGTAAGCCCATGGACCAGGTGACGGCCGACGACCGCAGTCGGGCCAAGGCCGTGAATTTCGGCCTGCTCTACGGCCAGGGGGCCTTCGCCCTGGCGGCGAATCTCGGCATCACCCAGAAGGAGGCCAAGGCCTTCATCGAACGCTACTTCGAACGCATGCCCAAGGTGGCCGCCTGGATTGAGAACGCCAAGGCGAAGGCCCTGGCGGAAGGGCTCGTGCGCACCCACTGGGGCCGCATCCGGCGCATTCCGGAGCTGGAGAGTCCCAATAAGCAGTTCCAGGCCCAGGGCCTGCGCGAGGCCGTGAACACCATCGTGCAGGGCACCGCCGCCGACCTCATGCGCCGGGCCATGGTGCGCCTGCATCGCAGCCTCATGGCCTCGGGCCTGCAGGCGCGCCTGCTGCTCCAGGTCCACGATGAACTGCTCATGGAAGCGCCGCCGGAAGAAGTCGAACGGGCCTCCGCGCTGCTGAAGGAAGCCATGGAGGGCGCTGACGACCTGGGACCCCTGGGTGTGAAGCTGGCGGCCGAAGTGCGCACCGGAGCCAGCTGGCTGGCCTGCAAGTAGGGAACGGTCTTTGCGGTCCCCGTGTCCACTTGACACTTTGTCGACCCCTTGTCGTGGTTCACACGATTTCGGGGGGTTTTGTGATGGCGGTACGGGCTCAAATTTAACGGGGAGGTCATGATTGGGCGGGCCCTGCGTGTGTGCGCCCGGGTCCGCAACACCCTCCCGAAGGAGCTTGAACATGAGCCAGTACAACATCGCGTGGTTGCCCGGTGACGGCGTCGGCATCGAGGTCATGGAGGCCGCTAAGGTCTGCCTCGACGCCCTGAAGTTCGAGGCCAAATACACTCACGGCGACATCGGCTGGGAATTTTGGTGCCAGGAGGGGGAATCCTTCCCCCAGCGCACCATCGACCTGCTGAATTCCAGCGATGCCGCCATGTTCGGCGCCATCACGTCCAAGCCCGTGAAGGAGGCCGAGGCGGAACTGGTGCCTGCGTTGAAGGGCAAGGGGCTCATCTACCGCAGCCCCATCGTCCGCATGCGGCAGATGTTCGACCTCTACACCTGCCTGCGGCCCTGCAAGGCCTATCCGGGCAACCCGCTGAACTACAAGGAAGGCATCGACATGGTGATCTTCCGCGAGAACACGGAAGATCTGTATTCAGGCGTGGAGTTCAGCCCCGTACCCGATGAGCTGAAGGCCTGCCTCAAGAAGCTCAGCAAGCCCTTTGCCCACTTCGCCGACATCCCGGGCGATCAGTTCGCCATAACCTGCAAGATCAATACGCAAAAGGGCTGTGACCGCATCATCCGCGCCGCCTTCGAATACGCCAAGAAGTTCGACTATCCCAAGGTCACGGTCATCCATAAGGCCAACGTGGTGCGGGCCACGGAGGGCATGTTCCTGGAGACCGGCAAGCGCATCGCCAAGGAGTACCCCGGCATCCAGATGGATGACGCCAACGTGGATGCCATCACCATGTGGATGCTGAAGAATCCCAAGAACTACGGCGTCATGGTGGCCACGAACCTCTTCGGCGACATCGTCAGCGATCTTGCGGCCCAGATGGTGGGCGGACTCGGGTTCGGCTGCTCGGGCAACATTGGCGAGAAGCTGGCCGTGTTTGAGCCCAGCCACGGCAGCGCGCCCAAGTACGCGGGCCAGTACAAGGTGAATCCCATCGCCACCATTCTCGCCGCCAAGATGATGCTCGACTGGCTGGGGGAGACCGCCAAGGGCGCCCGCCTGGAAAAGGCCGTGGCCGAAGTCATCGCCGAGAGCCAGGTCCGCACCTACGACATGGGCGGCAGCGCCACCACCCTCGAGATGGGTGAGGCGATCGCAAGAAAGCTGTAAAAGCCTTTATCCACAGATTTCACAGATTCCACAGATTGAATTGAAAAAACGACGAATGCCTTCTGTGTAATCTGTGGAATCTGTGGACCGATTATTGAGGTTCTTCTAATGTCTCAAATCCTCATCCACGAAGTCGGTCCCCGCGACGGCCTCCAGGCCGAAGCCACCGTGGTGCCCACCGAAGTCAAGCTGGACTGGCTCCGGCGCCTGGCGGCTTCGGGCCTGGACATCGTCCAGGTGGGCTCCTTCGTGCGGGGCGACAAGATGCCCCAGATGGCAGACACGGACGAGCTCTTTCGCATCCTCGGTCGGGAACCCCACCGGGCGCTGCTTTCCGGCCTCGTACTTAACGAGAAGGGCCTGGAGCGGGCCCTGGAAGTGGGCGTCCAACTCCTCTGCATGGGGGTATCGGCTTCGGAAACCCACAGCCGCAAGAACACCGGCATGGGCACCGAGGAGGCCACCCGCCGCATCATCGCCACGGCCCTGGCCGGCAAGCAGGCCGGGAGCAAGGTGCAGGTGAGCGTGCAGAGCGCTTTCGGCTGCGGCTTCGAGGGAGTCATCCCCGAGGCCCGGGTCATGGGCATCGTGGCGGCCTACCTGGGGGCCGGTCTGACTTCCATCAGTCTGGCGGACACGGCCGGCCACGCCCATCCGGCCCAGGTGCGGCGCTACGTGCAGGCGGTGCTGGCGTTGGATCCCGCAGCCGAAGTGACCGCCCACATCCACGACACCTTCGGCCTGGGCATGGCCAGTGTCTATGCGGCCATGGAGGCCGGGGCCACGGCCATCGAGACCAGTTTTGGTGGCCTCGGCGGCTGCCCCTTCACCAAGGTGGCCGCGGGCAACGTGGCCACGGAGGACCTGGTGCATGGTCTCCAGCGTACGGGCCAGCGCACCGACATCGATCTGGCGGCGCTCATCGGTATTACCAGGGACGTGGCTGCCCACTTCGGTCGCGAACTCCCCGGTTGCGTCTACAAGACAGGGCCCATCACCGCGAAGGCACTGGCATGAGCAAGAAGATTCTCGAAGGCATCAAGGTCCTGGATCTCACGAATGTGTTGTCCGGGCCCTTCACCACCCTGCACCTGGCCTTGCTCGGGGCCGAGGTCATCAAGGTGGAGAACCCCAAGGACGGGGACCTGGCCCGCAAGCTGGGCATCGTCCCGAAGCTCAACAAGCAACTCATGGGCACCAGCTTCCTGGCCCAGAACTGCAACAAGCTGTCCATCACACTGAATACCAAGTCTCCGGAAGGGAAGGTGCTCTTCCGCAAGCTGGTGAAGGACGCCGACGTGGTGGTGGAGAACTTCCGCCCCGGCGTCATGGAGCGCCTTGGCCTGGGCTATTCGAGCCTGGTGGCGATCAATCCCCGCCTCATCTACTGCGCGATCTCGGGCTTCGGCCAGACCGGCCCCGATGCCTTGAAGCCCGCTTACGACCAGATCATCCAGGGCCTGTCGGGCGAGATGGCCGTGAATGGTGACGAGCGCCTGAGCCCGCTGCGCACGGGCTTCCCAGTCTGCGACACCGTGGGAGGCCTCAACGCGGCCTTCGCCGTCATGGCGGCCCTCTTCCACCGGGAACGCACGGGGCAGGGGCAGTGCATCGATATCGCCCTGCTGGACAGCATCATGCCCCTCATGGGCTGGGTGGCGGCCAACCTGCTCATCGGCGGGGAACAGCCCACTCTCATGGGCAACGACAACTTCACGGCGGCGCCCAGCGGCACCTTCCTCACCCAGGACGGCCACATCAACATCGCGGCGAACAAGCAGGAGCAGTGGGAGGCGGTCTGCGATGTGCTGGAAGTGCCGGAGCTGAAAACCGATCCGCGTTTCCAGGAGCGCGATACCCGCAAGCAGAATCGCGGGGCGCTCACGCCGCTGCTGGAGGCCCGGCTGGCCCAGAAATCTACCGATTTCTGGGTTAGGGAACTGAATGCCAAGGATGTACCCAGTGGGGAGATCCTGAATTTGGAGGCGGCGTTGCGCCAGCCCCAGGTGCAGCACCGGCAGGTGCTCCAGAAGGTGGCTGTGGCGGGCCATGGCGAGGTGGAAGTCTTCGGCCTCACGGCCAAGTTCGAGAAGACCCCGGGAAGTGTGGATACACCGCCACCTACCCTGGGTGAGCACAACCACCAGATCTATTCTTCGCTCGGCCTCACCGAGGCCGAGCAAGCCGAACTGAAAGCCAAAGGCGTCATCTGAGGGGGTTTTATGGGCATGACCGTGGTTGAAAAAATCCTGGCCCGCGCAGCGGGACAGGCATCCGTGAAAGTCGGGGACGTGGTCGAACCGCGGGTGGACTTGGCCATGTCCCACGAGAATGCGGCGCTGGTGATCAACCAGTTCCAGGAGGTGTTCCAGGGCACGGGCATCGCGCCCAAGATCTGGGATCCCTCCCGCCTCGCCATCATCTTTGATCACCGCGTGCCGGCGGAATCGCCGAAGACCGCCACCAATCACAAGCTGATCCGGGAATTCGTGAAGGCGAATGGCATCACCAAATTCCATGATGTGCGCGGCGACGTAGGCGGCATCTGCCACCAGATCCTGCCGGAATACGGCTATGTGCGGCCCGGCTTCGTGGTGGTGGGGACCGATTCCCATACCACCAGCCATGGGGCCCTGGGCGCTTTCAGCTTCGGCGTGGGCGCCACGGAGATGGCCTCCGCCTGGAGTCTGGGCATCGCCGTGAACATCGAAGTGCCGGCCAGCATCAAGGTGGTGGTGAAGGGTGCCTTCCCACCCATGGTGGGGCCCAAGGACCTGATCCTGAACCTCATCGGCCTGCTCACGGCCCAGGGCGCCAATTTCAAGGTGCTGGAATTCCATGGCGAGACCATCCGCCGCATGAGCACCAGTGGCCGCATCGCCATCTGCAACATGAGCGTGGAGGCCGGTGCCACTTCCGGCATCGTGCCCGGCGACGAGGAGACGGTCCGCTATCTGCGCGAGGAGGCTGGGGTCACAGACGCCATCACCTGCGTGACCCCAGACGCCGATGCCACCTACGTGCGCACGGTCGAGATTGACGTCTCCACCCTGGTGCCCCAGATTGCCTGCCCCCACATGGTGGACAACGTGAAGCCCATTGATCAGGTACTGGGCACGAGAATCCAGCAGATCGTCATCGGCAGCTGCACCAACGGCCGGTTGGACGACTTGGCGGATGCCGCCGCCATCCTGCGCGGGAAGAAGGTCGCCGAGGGCACCCGCATGCTGGTGTTTCCGGCCTCGAGCAAGATCTTCGCCCAGGCCCTGGACAAAGGCTACATCCACGACTTCATGAAGGCCGGCGCCGTGGTCATGAACTCCGGCTGCGGCCCCTGTCTGGGTGTCCACGAGGGCGCCCTGGGCGATGGCGAATCCGCCCTCAGCACCACCAACCGCAACTTCAAGGGCCGCATGGGCAATCCCACGGGCTTTGTCTACCTCTGCAGCCCCGTGGTGGCGGCGGCCTCAGCGATTACTGGCGTGATTACTGATCCCCGGAAGGGAGCCTGACATGGCCAAGGTCATCCTCAAGCTCGAGAACGACATCAGCACCGATGACATCTACCCGGGCCGCTTCATGGCCACGGTGCTGCCCACGGAAACGCCCCAGTTCGCTTTCTTCGATCGCACGGAGTTCAATGCCCAACTGAAGGCCAAGGCCTTCCAGGCGAATTCGATCATCGTGGGCGGCGAGAACTTCGGCTGCGGCTCCAGTCGCGAGCAGGCCTGCTCGACGCTGAAGGGCCACGAGGTGGCCGTGGTGGCCAAAAGCATCTCCCGCATCTTCCTGCAGAACAGCATCAACCTGGGCCTGCAGGTCGTGATCTGCCCTGGCATCGAGGCCAGCGAAGGCGATGAGCTGCACATCACCCCGGATCATGTGATCAACCAGACCACGGGCAAGACCTTCGACCAGGTGAAGCTGCCCGCCGCCCGCAAGGGCATCATGGACGCCGGCGGCCTGATCGCGTACACCCGCGCAAGGCTCATGGCCAAGGCCTGAACCAGGAAGGTGAATCAGTTCTGTGCCAGTTATTCCGAGCTCTCGAGCGCATCCTCGGGGCAGGGATGGTGATGGTTGCGGATGGCGGCGAGCGCCAGGTCGTAATCCGGTTCCAGGGTGAGCTCCGGCACCAGCTCCGTGTGGACGACGGTGCCGTTCTCGTCCAGGACCACCACAGCCCGGGCGAAGAGGCCGCGCAGGGGCCCGTCTAGGAGCAGAACCCCGAAGGCCCTCCCGAAGTCGGGATGACGGAAGGCTGAGGCCGGCATGACCCGTTCCAGTCCCTGCGAACCGCAAAAGAGGGCTTGGGCAAAGGGCAGGTCCATGGAGACGCAGAGCAGCACCATGTCGCGCAGATCGGCGGAGAGGGCGTTGAACAACTGGACGCTCTTGGCGCAGGTGGCCGTGTCCAGGCTGGGGAAGATGCTCAGCACCACGCGCTTGCCCTCCAGGTCCACGCTGGTGAACTCAGTGAGATCCGTGCGGGTGAGGGTGAAGGGGGGCGTCGCGCGGCCCCGGATGGGCAACTCGCCGCTGGTGCGGATGGGATTTCCGTTGAACGTGATGGTGGCCATGGGGCCCTCCCCGCGGGCCCATCCTACTCCCAACCCCGGCCCACGGGGGAGCATTCTTGACCTGACTATCTCTATCGAAAGGCGTTCACCCCCGGTTTGCCCCGGTTCACCCCCGTTCCGCTGGTGGGAAACCTTGCGCTCTTCTAGGCTTGGGGATATGGAAAGCATGAGGCCGAAGTGGGGCTGGTACTGGGGCATCTGGACCCTGATGGGGCTCTACATGACCACCTGGGACATGGCCGTGTACCCATCCGCCTCGATCCTCCGCCTGCTGGTGATGAACCTGTTGCAGAACGGGATCTGGGGCTTACTGGGCCTATTCCTGTTGTGGCTTGCCAACCGGCGGCCCATCGAGGCCTTC
>JBBRZL010000071.1:0-16979 GCA_038236735.1 Holophagales bacterium
ATGAAGGCCAGCAGGTAGGCCACTTCGGGAATATGCCCCACTTCCTGCTCGGTCTGGGCCATGGCTTCATCCCGCAGCAGGCCGGAGTGGAAGAGCAGTCGATGGGCCTTCTTCAAGCCCTCGACCACTTCTGCAGAGAAGCCCTTGCGCTGGAGGCCGATGGTGTTCACGCCATAGCTCTTGGTGTCACGAGCGCCGGCGGTCTTCATGAAGGGCAGCACGTCCTGGGTGGCAACGGTGAAGCCGCCCATGAAAGCATGGTCGCCCACCCGGCAGAACTGATGGACCGCCGAGAAGGCTCCGACGTTGCAGCCATCGCCAACCTCTACGTGACCAGCCAGGGTGGCGCAGTTGGCAAAGATGTTCCGGTGGCCCACGTGGCAGTCATGGGCGATGTGGGAGCCCGTCATCAGAAAGTTCTCGTCGCCCACGGTGGTCAGGCCACCGCCCCCTTCGGTCCCGCGGTGCATGGTGCAGCCCTCGCGGACCACGTTGCGATGTCCTAACCTCAGGCGGGTGGGAGCCCCCTTGAACTTGAGGTCCTGGGGCCCCATGCCGAGTGTGGAATGGGGATAGATGTCGCAGTCCTCGCCAAGTTCGGTATGGGGGCCGATCACCACGTGACTGCGAAGCAGGGTACGGGCACCGATGATGGCGTTGCCCTCGATGACGCAGAAGGGGCCCACGACGACATCATCGCCCACTTGGGCCTCGAGGCTCACCACGCTGCTCGGATGGATCTGCGCGCTCATTTCCCTTCTCCCTCCGCCAGGTCCATCAGCATGGACATGAATTCAGCCTCGGCTACTTTCTGGCCTCCCACGAAGGCCTCCCCCCGCATCTTGCAGATGCGCCCCTTGAGCTGCACCACCTTCACTTCCATGATCAGCTGGTCGCCAGGCAGCACCGGCTTGCGAAACTTCACTGCGTCGATGCCCATGAAGTAGATCACCTTCCGAGCCCGATCCTCGTACTCGCGCATGAGGAGGCAGCCGCCGGTCTGGGCCATGGCCTCCACGATGTAGACGCCCGGCAGCACCGGCCGGCTCGGGAAGTGGCCCTGGAAGATTTCTTCGTTGAAGCTCACGTTCTTCAAGCCGCGGATCCATTCCCTGGGTTCGAAATCGAGGATGCGGTCCACCAGGAGGAGGGGGTAGCGGTGGGGCAGCAGCTCCATGATCCCCTGGAGATCGATGGTGCGTGATTCGCGTTCAGGCATGGGTTCTCCAATCCTCTAGTTTACCGCCTCGGGGCCCGACCCTCCAGCCCTCAGGTTCGGGGCGTGGTCCGTTCGAACACCTTCGCCTCGATGAACAGGTCCAGCAGGGGGCGGTCGATGGCCCCATCCCGGGCCTCCTCCTCGAGAATGGACAGGCTGCGGTCCAGCGGCACAGCGCCCTTGTAGGGGCGGTCCCGGGCCGTGAGGGCATCGAACACATCCGCGATGGCCATGGCCTTGCTCTGGACCGGGATCTCGGGTGCACCCAGCTGGCGGGGATAGCCCCGGCCGCTGAGTCGCTCATGGTGGGCATAGGCGATCTCGGGAATGCCCGCGAGATCGCGGGTCCAGGGAATGCGCTCCAGGAAGCGGAAAGTATGGGTCACGTGGCTTTCGATCTCGAGCCGCTCGGCATCTGACAGGCTGCCCCGGCGGATCTGCAGGCTCGCCAGGTGCACGGGCTCCACCACCTCACGACGCTCCCCGCTCCAGTGGGTGAAGGTGAGGTCCCCCAGCAGACCCAGCCCTTCTGCCACTTCCTGAGCCATGATGGTCGGCTCGTTGCTCTGGCGGACCAGATGCATCAGCCGCTCGGTCTCGGCCTGCCGGTCCTTGACCAAGCCTTCCCAGCGGGATCCATCGAAGGGCAATCCGCCGCGCCAGGCCTGGGAGAGCAGGTCCATGGCCTCTTCCAACTCCCGCTGGCGCAGCCGCTGCAGGAT
The DNA here is from genome assembly GCA_038236735.1 of Holophagales bacterium. Taxonomy (GTDB): domain Bacteria; phylum Acidobacteriota; class Holophagae; order Holophagales; family Holophagaceae; genus Geothrix. Next base: position 1,942 of record JBBRZL010000071.1, read on the forward strand.
CATCTCCAGCTGGCTTGGATCCAGCTTCTTGGCCTTCACCAGAACCTGTTCCCGGACGCCGACCTTGCCGAAATCATGCAGCAGGCTCGCATAGCGGATCTCCCGCAGCTGGCGATCTGTGAAGCTCAGGTCGCCGTAAGTGCCGTTGGGAGTCGCATTGACCGCCTCGGCCAGGCCCACGGTCAGGTCGGCCACCCGCCCCGAATGACCACTGGTGACCGGGTCCCGCGCCTCGATGGCCGTCACGGAGGCGGCCACGAACCCTTCGAACAACAGCTCGATCTCCTGGCGGAGCTGCGCGTTCTTCAGGGCCACGGCCGCCTGCCCGGCCAGGCTCTGGGCCAGATCCTGATCCCCCGGCGAGAACACCCCGCGCCCCCCATTCTCCTCGTCCTGGCGGTTGATCAGCTGGAGCACCCCCAGTACCTTGCCCTCCGTGTCCTGCATAGGCACCACAAGCATCGACGCCGTGCGGTAACCCGCCTGGCGGTCAAAACTGTCGTTGAATCGGTAGGGGGCTTCGGAAGGAATCCGGTAGACGTCGGGCAGGTTCAGGCTTTCTGAAGTAAGGGCGACATAGCCCGCCAGAGTCTGTCGGGATACGGCCATCGAAATCCGGTGGAAGGGGAGGTTGACGAGGGCGTTCTGGGTATGCGCGAACACCATCTCCTGGCGTTCCGCTTCGCCGGTCAACAGGTAGATGGAACCGGCCTCGGCCTTCAGCAGTTCCCGCACCTTGCTCAGGATCAGGTCCAGCAGCCGGTCAAGGTTCTGCTCCGAAACCAGGGCCCGCCCCACCTCGTGGAGCCGGGTCATGGATTGCCGATCCTGCGCGCGCTCCCACCCGGCCTTCATGAGGGCCAGCGCCGCCTCGGGGCCCGGCCAGGAGGGACAGGTCGCAAAGGCGCCTTCTCCGGGCAGGCCAAGCACCACGTCGGCCGGGGTCGCGCCCTCGAACACCAAGGCGCGGCGCATCTCTCCGGTCGTCGAGTCCAGGAGGGTGTTACGGTGCTCTGGGGGGACGGCGACCGTGAATCGCAAGGCGGAATCAGGCTCCAGGAAGATTGATTCAAGTTCTGGGAAGAAAAGGCTGCCGCCAGCATATCGGAATTCCCCTTCCCGCAAGGAAAGCTGGCGGGGCCCCGTTGAGCGGCTGGCCTGGGGTGGCAGGGGTGTGGGTCATTCCGAGGACGGGCGGCTGCTGCTGCTGGAGGCCCCCCTTGCCCTTTTTCCTGGCGAGGTTGTGGAAGCCCAGGTCATCTGGAAAGCCCGGCACGGTGAGGGTCGTGTCACCCGGTGGGTCAGTCGGGATCCGCGCCGCGTCGAGGCCGCCTGCCCCGTAGCTGAGGTTTGCGGTGGCTGCGAGATGTGGGAGGCCGGTCGCCACGAGGCAGAGCTCAAACGCCAGATGGTCACCGATCTCCTGCGCCGCCAGCTGGGTGCAGAGGTGCCCTGGATCTGGCAGCCTGCCCCGGAGGAGGCCCGCCGGCACCGGATCCAACTGCACTGGGACGGCGCGGCATTGGGCTATTTTCAGCGTCACAGCCACACGCTGGTGCCTGTCTTGGCCTGTCCCGCCGCGGCTGGTCCGCTCTCCGACGCCATTCCCCGGCTCAAGGAAGCCATCCTGGGCAAGGCCCTACCCTCGCGCCCGGGCCGCTGGGAACTGGCCACAGGAACGCCGGCCGAGGCGGTCTGGGCCACCGATGAACAGGGACGGACCTGGCTGCTTCAGCCTGACGGCTGGCAGCGCAGCACCGAGCCCATCCGGCACCGTCTCGGCGGGGCCACCCTGCAGCAGGAACCCGGCGCCTTCTTCCAGGTCAGCCCGCCCTGGGCGGCAGCCGCTTTTGGCGCCCTGCTGCAGGCCTGGGACCTGAAGGGCGGCACCCTCTATGACCTCTACGGGGGCGTGGGGCTCTTATCGGCCTTGCTGGGCCACCGCTTCCGCCACCGTGTCCTCGTGGAATCCGGTGCGACTGCCGTGGCCTGGGCCCGGCGCAACCTCGAAGCCGCTGGCCTGCCTTCGGATTGCCTCGTGGCGGACGTGGCGGCCTGGGTGCCCGAAGGACTGGGCGAGGCTGGCGATGTGATCCTTCTGGACCCGCCCCGGGCTGGGCTCGAGCCGGCCCTCTGCGACCGCCTCGCCACCGCGGGAGCAGGAACGCTTGTGCTGGTGGGCTGCGATGGGGCCGCCTTCTGCCGGGACGTGAAACGCCTCTCAGTCACCTGGAAGCTCGACCAGCTCGCCGTGCTCGATCTGTTTCCCCACACCAGCCTCGTGGAGTGCCTGGCCCTGCTGACGAAGCGCCCATGACCGCGCTGGGTCACCATCTGCTCGCCGAGTTCACCGGCTGCGACCCTGCTTCCCTAGCCGATCTGGGGGGGGTTACCACCGCCATGCTGAGGGCCGCTGAGGCCTCTGGCGCCACCATCGTCACCCACAGTTTCCACCATTTCAGCCCCCATGGCGTAAGCGGCGCCGTGATCATCGCCGAGAGCCACCTGGCAATCCACACCTGGCCCGAGTATCGTTTTGCGGCGGTGGATTTCTTCAGCTGCGGGGCCGTGGACATGGACCGTGGGCTGGCCCTGTTGAAGGCCGCCTTCGGCGCCACCGGGGAAACCCGGCTCCTGCTGGAGCGCGGCCCGTTGAGAACCGTCAGTCCCTGAGGCCGCCTTTCAGGCTGGCCCAGAGGTGGAAGGTGGCAAGGCTGCGATGGGGGGCGAAGGCTGCCATCAGGCGAAGCGTCGCAGGTCCATCCGGACGGGCCTCGAGGCCGAACCAGCGCTGCAGGGCCAGGGTGAGTCCAGCATCTCCGACGGGCACGCAATCACGGAACCCGAGCCCCCGCATCAGCACATATTGGGCGGTCCAGGGGCCGCAGCCACGCAGGACCAGGAGCTCCCGGGCAGCGCCCGTGGCTGTGTGCCTTTCCTGGAGCCGCAACCGTCCGCTGGCCACTTCAGCGGCGGCATGCAGCAGGTATTCGGCCTTGCGCCTGGAGAACCTCAATGCCTGGAGATCCTCTACCCTCAGTGCAGCGATGCGGGCCGCATTGGGATGGGCGATGAGCTCCTGCCCTGCCGGAAGACCCACCAGCCGGATGAGATCCCGGCGGAGCGCGCAGGCGAAGGCCAGGTTCACCTGCTGGCCCAGGATGGCCCAGACCAGGGCCTCGAAGGGATCCAGCGTGAGCAGCACCCGCAAGCCCTCCCGGCGCAGCGCCAGGTCAGGATGCGCCACCTCGAAGGCCGCAGGATCACCTTGCCAGCCCAGCAGGCGCAGGGCGGCCGCATGGGCCGCGGCCATGGCCGCGGGTCCAGAGGCCCCGAGGAGGGAAACCCCCACTTTGTCATCCCGGAAGACCAGGCTGAGCACCGAGGCCCGGTCTTCGCAGAGGAAGGCCTTGTGCAAGGTGGCTTCCTCCACGCGTTCGGAGACGCTCTGGGCATCCCGACCATGAAAGGTCAGCACATCCGCCACCCTGAGACTCACCGGCAGGGGCAGTGTGAACGACCTCGCGCCCAGCATCGTCCGGTAGGTGCCGGGACTCAGGCCGGTCTGACGCTGGAACGCCTCGTGAAAGCCGGAGGCACTCTGGTAGCCGGCATCGCCCGCCTGGCCCGCCAGCTCCGCCGGCCCTGCCACGAGCCGGGCGCAGGCCCACTGGATGCGGACCCGCTGCAGGAAGGCCGCGGGCTGCTGGTGGGCATGCTCGCGAAACAGGGACTTCAGCTTGGTGACACCGATCCCTGCCGCTTCGGCCAGGGCCTCCACCTCGGGAAAGGCGGCCGGGTCCGCCGTGGCCTGGGCCATGGCGTGTTCCAGTTGGCGGAGATCGGCGTCCTCGCCCTCCTCGCCCTCATGGGTTGCCACTTCCTCCGTCATTCCCAGACCAGCGGCAGCCGGGGCTGGGAGGGACCTTTCGACAGCACGCCTTCAAGGCGCAGGAGGAATTCCTTCATGTCGAGACCGCCCCCATACCCCACGAGCGAGCCATCCGAGCCGATCACCCGATGGCAGGGGATCAGGATGGAGATGGGGTTGGCGCCATTGGCCCGGGCCGCGGCGCGAATGCACTTCTCGTCCCCGAGGCGCCGCGCCAGCTCCAGATAGGTGATGGCCTGGCCGTAGGGAATTTTCTGAAGTTCCTTCCAGACCCGCCGCTGGAACTCCGTTCCCTCAGCCACCATGGGAATGTTGAAATCCCGCAGGTTGCCGGAGAAATAGCTCTCCAGCTGCCGCTGCAGGAAGGGCAGGCTCCTGGGCACGGGACCGATGGGCGCCGGGGGTTGGGGCCCATGAAAGCGGATCAATTGGATCAGACGCCCCTGGGCATCAAAGGCCGCACCCAGGTCCCCCAGGGGGGTGGTGAGTGGATGGAAAGCGACAGCCATGCCACGAAGCATGGCAGAAGCGGCGTTCCTTGTTATCAGGGCTTCTTCCAGCGATGCCCGGCTTCGACATCCCGCAGGGCTTTCGGGAGGGGCCCTTCCCCCGGCAGAACCACCCGGTGAACGGGAATCAGAAGCACGATGGGGTTCGCCGCGCAGCCCATCACCACCACTTCCTCATCGAGCCCCAGTCCAGTGGCGAGCTCGGTAGACGTGCGAGTAAGGCCGAAGGGAATCATGCGCACAGCGTCCCAGATCCGGATCTGGGAGGGGGTCCCCTGGGGATCCAGGGGCACCGTGAAGGTACGCAGGGTGCCCGCCAGAAAGGCTTCCAGCTGGCGATCCAGGTAGCGCTTGGCCTCCCGCTGTTCCCGGGGGGCCAGGGGGCTGGTTTTGCGGGGGTCGAATTCTTCCAGGGCCAATTCCAGCAGCCGACCCCGACCGTCAAAGGCGGCGCGCATGAGACCCATCGGGGTGTTCAGCTCATAGTGCCAAACGTGCATGAGGCATGATGGCATGCCCGTTAGACTCTTGCCATGGCCTCCGAACCCTTCCGCCTGTCCATCATCGATTACCTCAATGCCGCTCCCCTGAACCAGGGTTTCAAGCACGGCCTCGGCTGGGAGCACTTCCACCTGAAGTTCCACTACCCCTCCGCCTGCGCGGATCGCCTGCGGGCGGGCGAGGTGGATGCGGGCATCGTCAGTTCCATCGAGTACCTGAGGATCCCCGGCCTCCGCATCGTGCCGGGCCTCTGCATCGCATCGCCGAAGCGGGTCCGCAGCGTGGTCATCCTGTCCAAGGTGCCACCGGAACAGATCCGCAGCCTGGCCCTGGACACTTCCAGCCGCACCAGCGTGGTGCTGGCCCAGTTGCTCCTGCGGGAACGCTATGGCGTGAGCCCGGCGGTGGTCGACATGGCCCCTGACCTGCCGGCCATGCTCGAGACGAATGACGCGGCCCTGATGATCGGCGATGCGGCCATGCGCGCGCCACGTCAGGGGCTCTTCGTGCTGGACCTGGCCGAGGAATGGTTCGCCTGGACCGGCCTGCCCTTCGTGTTCGCCCTCTGGCTCGTCCGCCAGGACGCCCCCGAACTGCCCGTGCCGGGCGGCGTCGCCCCCTTCTTCCACAAGAGCCTGGAGATCGGCCTGGCCCAGCTCCCCGCCATCATCGAGGAGGCTCGGCGCACCATCGGCTGGACCAAGATCGAGTTGCACGAATACCTCACGGAAAACATCAGCTACACCCTGGGCGAGGCCGAACGGGAAAGCCTTGCCCTCTTCTTCGAAAAGGCCGTTCGCCACGGTTTCGCCCCCGCAGAAAAACCACTGCGGTTCCTCTGAACCCCTGTCAACTGGAAGCACCCATGACCGAGCTCGCCTCTCTCTTCCACGCCCACCTCGCCGCCCGCCAAGCCACCACAGCCGAGGCCCTGGCCCAGACGGGCCATGACGCTCTGGTGATCTCCAGCGGCAAGGTCTACACGCACTTCGCCGACGATCAGGACGCGCCCTTCCACCCAACGCCCCACTTCGCCCACTGGTGCCCCATGGCCGGCCCCCGCCACCTGCTGGTGGTGCGACCGGGCCAACGTCCCCGCCTGATCCGCTTCGCCCCGGAAGATTTCTGGTACGAGCAGCTGCCCCTGGGGAACCCCTTCTGGGCCTCTGAATTCGACATCGAGGAGGCCGGAACGGTTGATGAGATCTGGCAGCGGCTGGGCACCCTGAGCCGCGCTGCCTACATTGGCAACGAGTCGGAGCGGGCCGCTGCCGCAGGCCTCGAAGCGAATCCCGCCCAGCTCACCGCGCACCTCGACTGGCACCGCACCACCAAGTCGCCCTATGAAGTGCAGTGCATCGAAGAAGCCACCGTCATCGCCGCCCGCGCCCATGTCGCGGCCCGCGCCGCCTTCCAGAATGGGGCCAGCGAACTGGAGATCCACCAGGCCTACGTACAGGCAGCCGGCGTCGTGGACCATGAACTGCCCTACGGCACCATCGTTGCGCTCAATGAGAAGGGCGCCACGCTCCATTACGAGGGCAAGCGGCAGGTGCGAAATGGGGCCGTGCTGCTCATCGACGCCGGCGCCCAGGTGCGCGGCTACGCTGCGGACATTACCCGCACCATGGCCGCGCCCCGCTGCGACAGCCGCTTCCAGGCCCTCATCGCCGGCATGGAGAGGGTCGAACTGCAACTCTGCGACCTGGTGAAGCCTGGGCTGTCCTATGGCGACCTCCATCACCAGGGCCACCTGCTCATAGCGGGTCTGCTGAAGGAGGCCGACATCCTCCGTGCGACACCCGAAGAGGCTGTGGAGAAGGGCCTGAGCCGGCCCTTCTTCCCGCACGGGCTGGGCCACCACCTGGGCATCCAGGTGCACGATGTGGCGGGTCGGCAGGGGGCACCGGACGGCACCCCGACGCCTCCGCCCCCCCAGCACCCCACCCTGCGCACCACCCGGACCATCGAGGCGGATCAGGTGTTCACCGTGGAACCGGGGCTCTACTTCATCCCCATGCTGCTCCGCCCCTTTCGCGAGAATGAGCACAAGGCCCGGTTCAACTGGACACTGATTGACGAGCTGACGCCCTGCGGGGGCATCCGGATCGAGGACAACCTGCTGGTGACCGTGGACGGCCATCGCAACCTCACGCGGCCCCACCTGCCTGATTGAGCCAGCGGTATCCACCCAGGTTGTCGGCTGACCAAGGCCTCATCTTCCGATATATATAGAGCTCCACTCGGAGCTCACATGATCTTCCGCCTGACCCTGGCCAGCATGGTTCTCGTCTCCTGCCTGGTTGGACAAGGTACGGAGCGCCTCACCCTCGAAGCCCTCGCCCATCCCACGCTGAAGAAAACCTATGTGGGAATGCCCACCACGCGGCTGGAGTGGCTTCCTGACGGGGCCTTGCTGCAGCTCCGCCGGGATGGGGAGCAAACCACCCTCCTGAGGGTGGATGCCCACACCTGGTCTGCGAAACCATGGCTGGAGTCCGGTCGAATGCTGGGCGCCCTGGTGGCTGCGGGAGCGCCGGAGGCCGAGGCCAGGGCGGCCCTGGGGCGCGGGGTTTTCGTCTGGAACGATCAGCACACGGCCTTCCTGCTGGAAGCCGCAGGTCAGTTCTTCTACCTCGACCTGAAGGCAGCCTCGGCCCGGCAGCTGGCCGGCGGCAAGCTGGAGGAACCCGCATTCAGCCCTGACGGCGCCCAGGTGGCCTACCTGCGGGGGAACGACCTCTACCGGGTGGAGATCGCCACCGGCCAGGAGAGCCGGCTTACCACTGGTGGCGGCGAGACCCTTTTCAATGGCCGCCTGGACTGGGTCTACCAGGAGGAGATCTACGGCCGGGCGCGGGGCGCCAAGGCCTACTGGTGGTCTCCGGACTCGAAGCGGATCGCCTATTTGAGCCTGGACGACACCAGGGTGCCCCGCTTCACCCTCATGGACGACCGGTACCAGCCGCAGAAGGCGCAGATCGCCCGCTATCCCAAGGCAGGCGATCCCAATCCCATGGCCCGCCTCGGAGTGGTGGGCCTGGACGGTCGCACCACCTGGATGGAGGACCCCCACGCCGGCCGGGAGACCCTCATCACCCGCGTCAGCTGGGATCCTCGGGGCCGCCTGGTGGCCATCCAGACGGACCGCATCCAGTCCTGGATGGAACTGTACCGTTTCGAGGGCCAGGCCTCCAGACTCTTGGTGCGGGAACAGGGCGGCGCCTGGGTGGACCCCGAGCATTTCGGCGATCTCCCGCTGTTCTTCGCCGATGGCGGGTTCCTCTGGGAATCGAATCGCACGGGGCACTGCCACGTCTACCGGTACGATGCCGCGGGGAGTCTTAAGAACGCCGTCACGGCGGGCGAATGGGATGTCCGGAAGCTGCGCGGTCTGGACGAAGCCAGGGGCTTGCTCTTTTTCGACGCCACCGAGCGCAGTCCCATCGGCCTGGATGTCTACCGCATCGGTCTCGACGGGAAGGGCCTCAAGCGCCTGACCGAGCGCCCCGGCACCCACGGGGTCCGGTTCAACGCCACCTTCACGGCCTTCCTGGACACCTGGAGCGATATCCACCACCCGCCCCAGCAGACGCTCCACGACGGCTCCGGCAAGCTCCTGCGGTACATCGACGCCAATCCCAGCGAGGCCTGGAAGGCGGTGGCCCAGGGCAAGGTCAGCTTCCAGAAGGTGCCGACCCGGGACGGGTTCCAGATGGAGACGATGCTCATCCTGCCCGTGGGTTTCGACCCTGCCAGGAAGTACCCCGTGTTCCAGGAAATCTACGGCGGTCCCGGGGCACCGGAAGTGCGGAACAACTGGAGCCGGAGCATGACCTGGTTCCAGTTCCTGGCCCAGCAGGGTTTCGCAGTATGGGTCTGCGACAACCGCAGTGCCTCGGCCAAGGGGCTGGCCAGCGCCTTCGGGGTGCACCGGAACCTAGGCGCCCAGGAACTGCAGGATCAACTGGATGGCCTGGTCTGGCTGAAGGCCCAGGGCTGGGCCGACCTGGACCGGCTCTGCCTGGACGGCTGGAGCTACGGCGGGTTCATGACCACCTACGCCCTCACTCACAGCAAGGCCTGGAAGCTGGGCATCGCGGGCGCTCCAGTGACCGACTGGAGCCTGTATGACAGCGTCTACACCGAGCGCTACATGGGGCTGCCTACGGAGAACCGGGCGGGCTATGAAGCCAGCTCCGTCCTGAAGGCCGCGAAGAACCTGTCCGGCCAGCTGTTGCTGCTGCACGGCACCCTGGATGACAACGTGCACCCCCAGAACAGCATCATGCTCATTGACGCCCTCCAGAAGGCCGGCCATCCCTTTCAGTTCGTCCTGCTGCCGGGCTCAGCCCATGGGCCCCGCAGCCCTGAGCAGGTCTGGGCCGTCTATCAGGCCCGCTGGAACTTCATCTCGAGGAATCTTTGAGCCTCAGACTGGGGCCGCCTCTCCCGGTTTCGCAGGCAGCATTCGATCGTAGGCCCACAGCAGTCCTGCTGTGACCACGCCCACCCCGATGATCGTCCACAGCATGCCGGCTGGCCGGTGCTGCACTTCGCCGAAGTGGTGCATCAGCTTCCCGCCGAACCAGCCACCGATCAACGAACCGAGCCCGATCGGAAGGAACGCGAAGCCCATGTAGGTGCCCTGCTGGCCTGGGGGGGCCAGACGCGAGATGTATTCATAGTACCGTGGCGACTGCACGATCTCGCCGAGCGCGACGCAGATGAGCGTGATGATCACGCCGGTCACCGTGGGCATGAAGATCAGTACGATCCAGGCCAGAGATGAGATCAAGGTGCCGATGGTGACCGCCTTCACGGAGGCGATCTTCTGGGTGGCGAGATTGATCAGCACCGTCAGGGCGATCACCACCAGGGGCCCGGTCATCAACAGCAGTTCCGTGTCCGCCTTCGGATCGATGTACTTCGCGACGTACAGGGGCAGCGTGATGAATTCCTGCCAGTAGACCACCCAGTAGCCGGTGAAGATCAGCAGGAACAGCATGAACTTCGGGTTCGAGAGCACCGTGATGAAGTTGCGTCCGGTTTCCGCCAGAGAGGGAGGAGGGACATCACCTTCCTTGCGCGGTTCCTTGAAAAAGAAAAGCACCGCGAAGAACATGATGAACACGCTTACTGCGGCCACTCGGAAGACGTTCTCGACGCTCATGTGCCGGTGGACGTAGGACGCGACAAAAGGGCCGGCGGCGCCGCCGATGTTCACCAGGGTGTAGTAGATCGAATAGCCGATGGAGCGGACGTTGTCCTTGGAGGCCCTCGCCGTCGTCCCTACCACGGCCGGCTTCACCAGCGCGATGCCCAGGGCCGGCAGCATCAGCAGGAACGCCACGAGCACACCCAGGGGCACCGTGCCGCGGATCGGGGCCATCCAGGAGGAGCCGAGCGAGCCGAGCAGGAAATAGGAGCAGCTGAGAATCAGATAGGCCAGTGAGAGCGCGCGCCGGAAGCCGAGGCGGTCCGCGAAGGCTCCTCCGAAGGCGGCGAGAAACCACACCAGCCCGCCAAACAGCCCGGCCAGGCTGCTGGCATCCTGCGTCGGGAAGCCGAGCGACTCGTTCAGGTACCGGGCCAGAGAGGCGAAGGCCGCATAGTACGAAAGACGCTCGAACAGCTCGCTGACGTTGGCCACCCAGAAGGGGCGCGCGAATCCTTCACGGATGTCACGCAAGCGTTGAGCTGTGCTCAAAGGGCCTCCTCCAGAAGGGGTTTGCCCTTCGATCTTCCCGGAGGACCGCAGGCCGGGTCAACCCATTCCCGTGGCAGGCTTCTTACTTCGCGCCCTGCTCGAATTCCACCATGGCGCGGAGCATGTCCCCCACGGACATGACCCCCACCAGGTCACCCTTGGCATCCACGACACACAAGCCATAGAGCTTGTGGTTCAGGATGAGCTGGGCGGCGGTGGCGAGGTTCACGTCGGGCGTGACCGTGATGGGGGCGGCATTCATCACGTCCTTCACGGCGGTCTTGGATAGCAGGTAGTGGACCTCCCAGGTGTCGAGGGAAGTGGCCTTGCCCGGGGTGTAGTCCTTGATCATGCGTTCCGTGATAAGACCCACGAGGCGCCCCTTGGTCATGACGGGTAGACGGCGGATGCCCTTTTCCTTCATGAGGTGGATGGCCTCGATGATCGAGGCATCCTGGTCGATGGTGTAGGGGTTCTTGGTCATCCACTTTTCTACGGTGGTCATCTCGTTCTCCTCACATGCCCAGGAAGGCCTTCTTGATGTGGTCGTTGTTGAGTAGTTCATCGCCTTTGCCCGTAAGCACGACCCGGCCGGTTTCCATCACATAGGCCCGGTGGGAAATGCGGAGGGACTGGTAGACGTTCTGCTCCACAAGAAGAATGGTAACGCCTTGACTGTTGATGCCGGTGATGATGTCAAAAATGTTCTTCACCAGCAGGGGGGACAGGCCCAGGGAGGGTTCGTCCAGGAGGAGGATCTTGGGGTTGGCCATGAGGCCCCGGGCGATGGCCAGCATCTGCTGTTCGCCCCCTGACATGGTCCCCCCCAGCTGCCTCTCCCGCTCCTTTAGGCGGGGGAAAAGTTCGAATACCCAGTCGATGTTCTTCTGGCGGTCGGCCCGGGTCGCCTTGACGTAGGAACCCATGCGGAGGTTCTCCATCACGGTCATCTCGGGGAAGATGCGCCGGCCTTCCGGAACCTGGACCAGGCCGGCCTCGACCACATGGTGCGACTGCATCTTGCCGAGGTCCTTGCCCTCGAAGGTAATGGTCCCGGAAGTGGGCTTCAGCAGGCGGGAGATGTTCTTCAGGGTGGTGGACTTGCCGGCCCCGTTGGCCCCCACCACGGTGACAATCTCGCCCTTTTCCACATGCAAGTCCACGTCCCAGAGAACCTTGAGATCATCATAGGCGAAGTTGAGCTTCTCGATCCTAAGCATGGCTCTCACCCAGGTAGGCGCTGATAACGTCGGGGTTACTGACGACTTCCGATGGGGTCCCTTCCATGAGCTTCTCCCCGGAGTTCAGGACGACGATACGGTCGGAGATCCGCATGATGGCCTTCATGTCGTGTTCAATGACTATCTGAGTGAGCACGCGCTGCTTGATGTCGAGGATCAACTGGATGATCTCCTCGCTCTCGGCCGGATTGAGCCCCCCCATCACCTCGTCCAGAAGCAGAAGCTTGGGCTGCGTGGCCAGGGCCCGGGCCACTTCCAGCTTCTTGCGCTCGCCGATGGGCAGGCCGCCCGCCAGGAATTCCTTCCGGTGCTCCATATGGACCACCTTGAGTTGCTCCATGGCCATCTCCCGGGCCACCTTCAGTGAAGCGGTGCGCGCCAGGGCACCTACCATGACGTTGTCGACCACGGAGAGCTTGGCCAGGGGGCGGACCTTCTGCCAGGTGCGCACCATGCCCAGCATGCAGACCTGGTCGGGGTCCAGGCCGTTCATGCGCCGGCCAGCGAAGATGACCTCGCCTTTGGAGGGGGGGTAGTAGCCGGTGATGCAGTTGAAGAGGGTGGTCTTGCCTGCGCCATTGGGGCCGATGAGCCCTATGATGGTGCCCTCTTCGACAGAAAAAGACACGTCCGAATTGGCCGCGAGACCCCCGAAGAACTTGCTGACGTGCTTGATCTCCAGGATGGCCATCAGACTGCCTCCCGGGAACGCCGCGCCGTCAGTTTCTTGAGGAAGCCCATGAGTCCGTCCGGCATGAACAGGATCACCAGGACCACGAGGATGCCGTAGAGCAGCACGTGGGCATGGGACAGGTTCTCCTTGAGGAACATCCCCACCTTGGATTCGGCGTTTACCATGCCGACCTTCACCAGTGCTTCGGTGATCAGGTTGCTGCGCAGCGCCTCGGAAAGGGGTACCAGCACCAGAGAGCCCAGAATCGGCCCCCAGAGGGTGCCCATGCCGCCGATGATGCATATGAGCATGATCTGGACGGAGACATCCAGCCCCAGCACCGTGGCCGGATCCACGAAGCCCACATAGATCCCGTAGAAGCTGCCGGCCAGGGAAGTCAGCACGGCCGAGATGACCAGGGCGATGTTCTTGTAGAGGGAGATGGGGATGCCCAGTGAGTGGGCCGCATCCTGGTCCTCCCGGATGGCCTGGAAGAAATAGCCGAGCTTGGAGTGCTGGACCCAGTAGGTGACGCCGAGCGTGAGCAGCACCAGGAAGAGTCCGATGTAATAGAAGGGGACCTTGGTGACGAAATCCGTAATGAGCCTCCCGCCAATGCTGAAAGCGGGGATCTCGGTGGCCAGGATCCCTTCGGCGCCATTGGTCAGCGCGGTCAAGTTGATGGCGGACAGCCGGAGGATCTCAGCCACCGCGATGGAGGCAAGGACGAAGTAGGGACCGCGCAGCCGGAAGCAGATGCTGCCGATGATCAGGGCTACCACCACGACCAGGGCCATGCCGGCCCATACCCCGTACCAAGGGGGGATCTGCTTGGCGTGCATGAGCATCATGGTGGTGTAGGCGCCCACCCCGAAGTAGGCGGCGTGGCCGACCGAGTGCTGGCCGGCGTACCCGCCGAGGATGTTCCAGCTCTGCCCCTGGGCCACGCTCATGAACAGCAGGATCATCATGTGCAGCGCGTATGGACTCTGGACATATCTGGGGATGGCCAGGAGCAGGGCCAGGATGGCGAGGCCGGTAAGAGACTGGAGGATGGACTTGGTCATGCTGATCTCCTCAGGTCCGCGACTTGCCCATCAGGCCCGAGGGCTTGAAGAGGAGCACCAGCAGGAAAAGCACGAAGACCACCACGTCCTTCCAGCCCGAGGAGATGTAGACCGCACCCAGGGACTCGGTGACCCCGATCAGGATCCCGCCGAGCGTGGCCCCCACCACGCTGCCCATGCCCCCGAGAACGGTGATGACGAAGGCCTTGAGGGTGAAGATCCCACCCACCTGGGGGAAGATGTAGTAGGTCGGGGAGATCAGGGCACCTGCGGTGCCGGCCAGGGCCGCGCCAAGCCCGAAGGCGATGATGGACATGCGCTTGACGTTGATTCCCATGAGCTGGGCCGCATCGCGGTCCTGGGCCGTGGCCCGAATGGCCTGGCCCGTGTCTGTCTTGAGCAGGAACCAGTAGAGCGCCGCCGTGATGGCCGCTGTGATGAGGAAGGAGATCAGCAGGGGCGTGGACACCGAGATGCCACCGCCTACCTGGATCGAGGCCGAGGAGTAGGTCGTCGTGAGGATCTTGTAGTCCGACGTGAAGATCAGCATCACCGTGTTGCTCATGATGAGCCCCAGCCCGATGGTCAGCAGGATCTGGTTCTGGGCCAGGGCATTGAGGACCCGGTTGATGAACACCTTCTGGAGGAAGCCGCCGAAGAGGAACATCAAGGGAAAACTGATCAGCACGGACAGGAAGGGATCGATTCCGAGCAGGGTGAAGAGAAGGTAGGTGAGATACATCCCCACCATGAGGATGTCGCCGTGAGCGAAGTTGATGACGCGCATCACGCCGAAGATGAGTGTGAGGCCGATGCCGATAAGCGCGTACACCCCACCGATCAGGATGCCGCTGATGAGGGATTGCAGAAAGACAGCCATGGGCGCGGGGAGCTCCAGAGATTCAATTGGGGGCGCCAGATGGCGCCCCCGCACTGGGTGAAATCACTTCCACTTGGGAAAGGGGTAGACCGCCTTCTTGGTGGCGAACTGGGCCGGGACCACCGTCTCGTATTTGCCGCCGATGATCTGCTGCACTAGCATCGTGTGGTTGTTCTGGTTGGTGAACCCGTCGTAGTCGGCGAACTTCACCCCGCCCATGATGCCGTTCCACTTGCCATTTTTCAGGCCCTCGCGGGTCTTGGCGCGGTCACCGCCAGCCTGCTTGGCCGTCTCCGCCATGATCATCATGGAGGCATAGGCGCAGGCAGCGTGGTAGCTGGGTTCCTTGCCGAACTTGGCCCTGTAGCGGGCGCCGAAGGCCTTCGCGCCAGGCCAGTCCACATCGTCGGTCCACTGGGTGCAGGAGATGACACTCTCGGAGATGGCATTCTCCCTGGCGAACTCGGTGGTCGTGAAGCCCGCTCCGGCGCCAAGGAAGGCCTGGGGCTGGAGGCCCATTTCTTTGGACTGCCGCATCAGCAGGATGGCATCGGCCACGTAGGAG
>JBBRZL010000072.1:0-16913 GCA_038236735.1 Holophagales bacterium
GCCATCGTGGCGCAGATGCTCTTCCTCGAGAGCGAGGACCCGGACAAGGACATCCAGATCTACATCAACAGCCCCGGCGGCAGCGTCACCGCCGGCCTGGCCATCTACGACACCATGCAGTTCGTGAAGAACGACATCGTCACGTACTGCATCGGCCAGTGCGCCTCCATGGGCGCCCACCTGCTGGCCGCGGGCACCAAGGGCAAGCGCTTCGCCCTGCCCAACGCCCGCATCATGATCCACCAGCCCAGCGGTGGCGCCCAGGGCCAGGCCACGGAGATCGAGATCACCTACAAGGAGATCCAGCGGCTGAAGGAAAACCTCGCTGCCACCTTCGCCAAGCACACGGGCCAGACTCTGAAGAAGGTCATGAAGGACATGGATCGCGATTTCTTCATGAGCGCCGAGGAAGCCCTGGAATACGGCATCGTGGACAAGGTCCTCTCCGAGCGGCCAGCCTGATGAGCTCGAGCCTCTCCAGCATTCCCGGCTTCGAGCACCTATCGGGCATTCCCCTCTACGTGCCTGGCAAGCCCATCCAGGAAGTCCAGCGGGAGCTCGGCCTCACGCGCATCGTCAAGCTGGCTTCCAACGAGAATCCCTGGGGCCCCACGGAGGCCGTGAAGGCCCGGGTGGCTGCGGTCGTTGCGGGTTCGGAGTTCGAGGGCCTGGGCCTGTACCCGGTCAGCGACGGCTTCTACCTCCGCCAGCGCATCGCCGAGCGGAAGGGCATGTCGGTGGACCGCGTGGTCCTGGGCAACGGAAGCAGCGAGATCCTGGAGATGGTGGCCAAGGCCGCCTTTCTGGGTGGCGGCAGCGCCATCATCCCGAAGCACAGCTTCGCCATTTATGGCATCGCCACCCAGACTGTCGGGGGTCGGGTCATCGAATCCCGGGCCTCGGCCACGGAGATCGATGTCGATGACATCCTGCGCTCTGTGGCTGAGGACACCCGCCTCGTCTACCTCGGCCATCCCAACAACCCCACTGGCGTGCGCCTCGAGCGCGCTGCCCTCGAGCGCCTGGTGCATCACCTGCGCGAAGACATCGTCCTGGTGGTGGACCAGGCCTACGCCGAATACGAAGATCCCACCGAGTACCCAGACGCTGCTGCGTACCTGGACGAGCGCCCGAACCTGCTGGTGCTCCACACCTTCTCCAAGATCCACGCCCTGGCCGCCATGCGCATCGGCTACGGCCTGGGGTCGAAGGAGCTCATGGGCTACCTCGAGCGGGTTCGCAGCCCCTTCAACACCAACCATCTGGCCCAGGCCGCGGCGGAAGTCGCGGTGCAGGATCTGGCCTTCGAGGCCTTCTCGCGTCAGAAGAACGCCGAGGCCCGCGCCACCTTCGTCCTCGAGGCCGCCAGCCACCGCTGCCAGCTCTCCGGTACCAGTGGCAACTTCGTGCTGCTGGAAACGGTCTTTCCCGCCGCCGAACTGTTCAAGGAACTGCTCCGGCGCGGCGTCATCGTGCGGCCTATGCATGGCTACGGCCTGCCCAACCACATCCGCGTCACCTTCGGGAAGCCCCAGGAGATGCAGGCCTTCTGGAGCGCGGCTGGGCCCCTGCTCGACGGCGGTTGCTGAGTGGCAGAGGTTCCAGCCGAGATTGAACGGCTGCGCGCCTTGCTCACGCAGGGCGGGTCCGCTGCCTGCCGTGAAGGATTGGAGGCCCTCCGTGCCCGCTACCGCAGCGAACCTGGCGCTTTCGATGGCGTCTGCATCGCGGCACTGAAAGGCCTCGCTGCGGACCTGGAGGCCCCTCCCGAGCTGGAGTCGGCTCTGAAAGCCACCTTCGGCTATGCCACCTTCCGCCCCGGCCAGCGGGCCATCATCGAAGCCGTGCTGGCGGGCCGCGACGTGGTCGGCATCATGCCCACCGGCGCCGGGAAATCGCTCACCTACCAGCTGCCGGCGCGCCTGCTGGGCGGCGTGACGCTGGTGGTCTCGCCGCTCATTGCCCTGATGAAAGACCAGGTGGATGCCCTCACGGAAGCGGGTCTGCGGGCCTCCTTCCTGAACTCAAGTCTCGACGCCGAGGCACGCCGGGAGCGCATCCGGGCCCTCAAGAACGGCGAACTGGAGCTGATCTACGCCGCGCCGGAGGGCCTCGAACTCTACCTGGCCGACCTCCTGCGCGAGGTGGACCTGCGCCTCATTGCCGTGGACGAGGCCCACTGCATCAGCCACTGGGGCCATGACTTCCGGCCCGCCTACCGGACGCTGGCGGGGCTGAAGCGGCGCTTCCCCCAGGTGCCGGTGCTCGCGCTCACGGCCACGGCCACGCCCGAGGTTCGGCGCGACATCGCCAGCCAGCTGGAGATGGAAAACCCACTCGAGGTGCAGGGATCCTTCTTCCGGTCCAACTTACGCATCAGCGCCTACCGCAAGGGCGCGGAAGGCCTGCCGTCGGTCCGCGAAGCCCTCCTGCGCCTGGTCCTGGCGCGACGGGGTGAAAGCGGCATCATCTACTGCCTCTCACGGAAGGCTGTCGAAGCCACGGCGGCCTTCCTCAACGCAGAAGGGCTCCGGGCCGCGGCCTACCACGCCGGCATGGACGCCGCTGCCCGCTCCGCCGCCCAGGAGGCCTTCCAGCGCGATGATGTGGATGTAATCGTGGCCACCGTGGCCTTCGGCATGGGCATCGACAAGAGCAATATCCGCTATGTCATCCACCGCGACATGCCCAAAAGTGTGGAGGGCTGGTACCAGGAGATCGGCCGCGCAGGCCGCGACGGCGCGGACGCCGACTGCGTGATGTTCTATGGCTGGGGCGACGTGCTCAGCTACGATCGCTTCACGGACGGCCTGGACGCCGATCTGGCCCAGGCCCAGCAGCGCCAGACCCGCGACCTCTTCCGGCTGGCAGAGGCCTTGCGCTGTCGTCATCAGGCCCTGCTGGCCCACTTCGGTGAAGGCATGGCGGCCTGCGGCACCTCCTGCGACGTCTGCTCCGGGGAGGATCCGCTCGCGACGGCGCCCAAGCCTGGCAAGGCCAAGCGCGGCTCGCCCCGAGGCGCCCGTCCCCCCCGGGAGGAGGGCCCGGTGGAAGGCGAAGAGGCCCTCTACCGCAAGTTGAAGGCGCTCCGGAAGCGGTTGGCTGACGCCAAGGGCGTGCCTGCCTACGTGATCTTCAGCGACGCCACCCTTCAGCAGATGGCCCGCTTCCGCCCCGCCACTGAAGCCGAGTTCCTGGCCCTGAGCGGCGTGGGACCCAAGAAACTGCAACAGTATGGCGAGGCCTTCCTGGGCCTGCTGGGCCAGACGGGATTCTGAGTCCCTCCGGGCCGAGACATCTGTCACAACCTGGAACGCGTGGGTTGAAATCAATGGACTTGCACAGCGATCAGGCCCGTTTCGGTCTTGCGGTGCCGGGGCTGGGAATCTAGGGTGATCAAAGGGATTTCCCACTCGAGTTGCTTCTTGTTCTTGCCCCTGAAGGTGTTGGAGGTTCGCGTATGAGTTTGGGATTACGAGTCAGAGACTTGACCCGGCTGGCTTTCCAACTGGGCAACAACTGGATGACCCTGGCAGGCGCGACCCTGACGACCAGCTCAGCCTTCGTGCTCATCTGGTTCTGGTTCATGGAGCTCACCAGCCCCCGGTCGACGCCTCCCTATGTGGGCATCATTCTCTTCCTCATCCTGCCAGCCATCTTCCTGGTGGGTCTGGTGCTGGTCCCCCTGGGCATCCTCCGCGTGCGCCGCCAGCGCCGGCTGGCCGGCGAAGTTCCCCAGCCGCTCCAGGCCGTGGACTTCAAGCACCCGGGCGTCCGTCGCCTGCTGACCCTGGTGGGCGTGCTCACCTTCGTCAACGTGAGCATCCTGGGCACGGCTGGCTTGAAGGGTGTGGAGTACATGGACTCCAATCAGTTCTGCGGACTCACCTGCCACACCGTGATGAGCCCCGAGTACACCGCCTTCCTGGACTCGCCCCACTCCCGCGTGGGCTGTGCCCAGTGCCACATCGGCCATGGCGCCCCGGCCCTGGTGCGGGCCAAGATCTCCGGCACGCGCCAGCTCTTCGCGGTGGCCTTCGGCACCTACTCCCGGCCCATTCCCAGCCCCGTCGAGCATTTGCGTCCTGCCCGCGAGACCTGCGAACAGTGCCACTGGCCCCAGAAGTTCACCAACGACAAGCTGATCGTACGGACCCATTTCGCCGATGATGAGGCGAACACCGCCACCACCAACATCCTGCTGCTGAAGATCGGCGGCCACACGCCCAACGGCACCACCGGCATCCATGGTCGCCACCTGGACGCCATGGAGCGCATCAGCTACGTCACCACGGACGCCCGCCGCCAGGAGATCCCCAAGGTCATCTACCGCGAGGAGAGTGGCAAGCTGGTCGAATACGTGAGCGACGACTACAAGAACCTGCCAAAGGACAAGCTCGACAAGGCCACCACCCGCAAGATGGACTGCATCGACTGCCACAACCGGCCCACCCACGCCTTCTACCTGCCCGATCGTGCCGTGGACAAGGCCCTGGCCGACAAGAGCATGAGCACCGAGTTGCCCTTCCTCAAGAAGAAGGCCGTGGAACTGCTCAAGGTCGAGTACGCCGATCGGACTGTGGCTTCTGCGAAGATCCCCGTGGACCTGGCGGAGTACTACCGCACCACCTACCCCGACATCTACAAGCAGAAGCGCGCGGAGGTGGACCGGGCAGGCGAGGCCGTCAAGGCCATCTATCTCCGCAACGTGTTCCCCGAGATGAAGATCACCTGGGGCACCCACCCCAACAACATCGGTCACGAGGAGGCCGTAGGCTGTTTCCGCTGCCATGACGGCAGCCACACCGCCGCCGACGGCCGCACCATCAAGGCCGACTGCGATACCTGCCACACGATCCTGGCCCAGGACGAGAAGAATCCGAAGGTCCTCAAGGAGCTTGGCTTGAAGTAATGGTAGGAAAAGGCGTGACGCACCAGAATGGTGCAATGACTGTTCCCGCCCTTCCCCTGATTGCGATCGACGGCCCCTCGGGCGTGGGGAAATCCACCACGGCCCGGCGGGTCGCCAAATGTCTGGGCTGGCAGTACCTCGATACCGGCGCCATGTACCGGGCCACGGCCCTCGCCCTGCTGCGGGCCGGCCTTCCCCTGGCGGATCGCCCGGGCCTGGAGCGGCTGCTGGCGGGGTTGCTTCTCACCCAGGAGGGCACCCGCATCTTCCTGGATGGCGAGGACGTGAGCGAGGCCATCCGCAGCCAAGAGGTCACCCGCCACGTCTCCCCCGTGAGCGCGGACGCCCGGGTGCGCGAGGTACTGGTGGACCAGCAGCGCCGCATCGGCAACCGCGGCAGGTGGGTGGTGGACGGGCGCGACATTGGCACCGTGGTGTTCACTCACGCCTGCTGCAAGATCTTCCTCACCGCCAGCCCCGAGGCCCGGGCCCAGCGCCGCCTGCGGGAACTCCAGGCCAAGGGCCAGGCGCCCGTCTTTGCAGAAGTGCTGGCCGATCTCCAGCGCCGCGACCAGGCCGACAGCACCCGGGCCGTGGCCCCCCTGCGGAAGGCAGTGGACGCCGTCGAACTCGATTCCAGCAACCTGACGCTCGATCAGGTCGTCGACTGGATCGTGGCGAGGCACCAGGCTCATTCATGATTCCGCTGCCAGAGGTGGTTCGAGAGGCTTTGGACGAGCCCTGGCGCCCGGTGAGCACCGCTGGGATGATCACCATCTCGGTTGGCTTCGCCTTGCTCTTCCTGGCGGCCCTGACCGCGCAGCAAGGCTGGATCCCGCTGCTGGACGGCGTGAACCTGGTTTTCCACGAGGCGGGCCATCCCCTCTTCGGCATCCTCGGCTGGGAGCCACTCACCATCCTGGGCGGCACCCTCATGCAGCTGCTGGTGCCCCTGGTGATCCTTGGCTCCTTCTGGCTGCGGCGGGACGCTACGGGCACCGCCTGCGCTGGCGTCTGGGGTTTCGAGAATCTACTGAACATCGCCCGCTACCTGGCCGATGCTCGCAGCCAGGTGCTACCGCTGGTCGGAGGCGGCGAGCACGACTGGGCCGACCTGCTGGCGCGCTGGGGTCTGCTGGCCCAGGACACGGTGATCGGCCAAGTGCTTCGCGTCGTCGGCTGGCTGGGCATGGTGGCCTGCTGGGCCTGGCTGGCCTGGCGGTGGCGGGCCACCCCGCAGGCCAGGCAGCCCCTGACCTGACCAGCCGGGCCCCTCATCGGTCCCTGGTACCTGACTCGCCCCCATTGAAATTCCTCCTGGCGCAGTCGGGACAGATCGAGTGCGTGAAGGAGGCCTCCGAGTGCTCGCTGACATAGGCCTCGATGCGCGCCCAATAGCCCGTGTCATCCCGCACGCACTTGCACCAGGCACAGATCGGCAGCAGGCCCGAGAGGACCTTCACCTCCTGCAGAGCCTGCTGCACCCGCTCCTGCAGGTGCTCCTCGGTCTCGCGCCGGCTGACCTCGAGGTCGGCCAGAGTTTGTTCCAGGGCCGCCCGCGCGGCCAGGCCCCGGTATTGGCTGGTCGCCAGGTTCCGGAAGAGGACGAGCTCCACGGAGACGAAGGCCAGCATCCCCACGTCCGTCCAGAGCCGCAGGTCCAGCGGGCGGGCCTGAGGCCACCAGATGTCCAGGGCCACGTGGCCGGCGGCGATGGCGGCGAAGAAGCCGAACAGCCCCCCCAGACGCAGCGGCAGGAAGGTGGCAGCCGTGACGCAAAAGGCGATGACGGCGATGGTCTGGATCACCGTCCCTGCGAGTCCGAGGCTGAAATAAGCCCACTCGTTGCCCCAGCACCACGCCAGAGACAGCGCGATGATCAGGGCCGGCAGCCACCTGGCGCGGGGCCTGAAGCGCACGGCTGCCAGGCCGGCCAGCGGCAGGGCAAGCCAGATCAGCCTCTCCCCCAGGATGGTGCCCAGGGCGGGGGCTCCAGCGTCCCAGCGCGTGAGGACCCAGTCGAAGACGCTGAGGGCCAGGCTGCCCGCGATGGCATAGAACGCGAGCATCCTGGTTCGCACCGC
Source organism: Holophagales bacterium (assembly GCA_038236735.1). Lineage (GTDB taxonomy): Bacteria > Acidobacteriota > Holophagae > Holophagales > Holophagaceae > Geothrix. The sequence goes on from JBBRZL010000072.1 coordinate 6,997, forward strand.
CCAGCGGCTCTTCAGGAAGGCATCGTAGGTTGCGTCGGTTTCGCTGAGGAGGGCCATGGCGCCTGGCTGAGGGTTGTCCTGGATGGGTCGGCTGGGTCTAAAGCATGGTGGCAGAAACCAGGCGACAGTCTTTGTCCAGTCGATGACTTTTCTACCGCCATTCCAGGTGAAGAGGCCTGGAGGCAATTTCTTCCCGCTCCAGGCAGGCCTCTTCCGGGCGGGCCCGGCCTGCCTCTAGGCTCAGTACCCCTCCCCTTCCACCGCCGCCCGCACCTTCCCCCGATGGAACCGGAACAGGAAGATGACGTAGCCGATGGCAATGGGGAAGCCGATCAACCACCAGACCAGGCCCGAGCGCAGGCCGTAGGCACCCACGCTGGCATTGAGGGCGGTGAGGTCGAAGGCTGGATCCAGGGTGGATTTCAGCATCACGGGATAGACGCAGGCGGCGCTGGCGGCCAGGAGGCCCAGGATGAAGGCGCCCGAGCCCAGGAAGGCCAGCAGAAAGCGATCCCCCCGGATCCCCGCGAACACGAGGCCTAGGCCCGCCAGGAAGAGCAGCGTGGCCACCCAGGCCAGGGGCGCTTTGGGCAGGTGGTGGAAGATATCGGGGTTCACCACGGAAGTGGCGAAGGAGGCCCCGACCCAGAGCACCAGCACCAGGACCCAGAGCTTCCTCGACAACGCCTTGGATCGTTCGTGCACGGCGCCCTCGGTCTTCCAGGCCAGGAAGAGGGACCCGTGGGCAGTCACCGTCACCAGCGCGAATACACCAATGAGCACCGTGAACCAGTCCAGAACGCCGGGGTGGAGCCCCACGCGGAAGTCCGTCCAGAGCGGCATGCTGAAGTAGCCGGTGGCGTCCAGGGGCACGCCACGCAGCACGTTCCCCAGGGCCGCCCCCAGCAGCACGGGCAGCAACACGCTGGAAACCGCGAAGGTGCCATCCCAGAAGTGCCGCCAGAGGCCATCCAGCACGTGGGAGCGGAACTCGATGGAAATACCGCGCAGCATCAGGCACCACACCACCAGCCACATGGCCAGGTAGAAGCCGGAGAAGCCCGAAGCCAGCACCTTGGGAAAGGCCAGGAACAGCGAGCCGCCGCCGGCCAGCAGCCACACCTCGTTGCCGTCCCAGAGGGGGCCGATGGCGCCCAGCACCTCGCGGCGCTCCTCATTGGTCTTAGCCACGACGAGATGAAGGATGCCTGCACCGAAATCAAAACCATCCATCACGACGTAGATGGCGACCATAACAGAGACCAACCAGAACCAGAGTTCATGCATGGCCGGCCTCCACGATGTTGAAGGAGCGCCCAAACCCCGAGGTCTCGCGTATCCCCGCGGGGGATACCGAGAAAACAGAGACCAACCAGAACCAGAGCAATTCCATGGCGATCTCCTAGGCCTGGTGCGCGTGGGAATCGGGACCGTGGGCCAGCTCCCGCCCCATCAGGAAGAGCCACAGGATGCTGAGCACCACGAAGATCCCCGCGAAGCCCAGCGTCGTGAAGGCCGTCTGGCCTGCATGCACCGTGGGGGAACCGCCCAGGGCCGTGCGCAACACGCCGTAGATGAGCCAGGGCTGGCGGCCGAACTCGGCCACCGCCCATCCTGCCGTGGTGGCGATGTAGGGAAAGGGGAAGGCCAGCATCAGCATCCACAGCACGGGCCGGTTGCTGTCCAGGTTTCCCCGCCAGAGTAGGAAGGCCGCCAGGGCCATCAGCGCGATCATGAGCGTGCCCAGGCCCGCCATGATGTGGAAGCTGTAGTAGAGCAACTCGATGTTCTGGGGCCACTGCTCCTCGGGGAATTCCAGCAGGCCCTTCACGTTGCTGGAGAAGGTGCCATAGGCGATGAAGCTCAGCACAGCCGGGACCTGGAGGGGGTTATCGATCCTCCGCTTGGCGACATTGGGCTGGCCAATAAGTGTCAACCCGGCGCGGGGACCGCTTTCGAAGCGCCCCTCCATGGCGGCCAGGGTGACGGGCTGATGCTTCGCCACCAGCTTGCCCTGGGCGTCCCCCGTGGGAAAGGCCACCAGGATGCTAAAGACGAGGCCCAGGATCGTGCCGACCCGGAGGTTCAGTTTCGCTTGCTCAGGATGGATGCCTTTCAGGCTCCAGTAGGCGCCAATGGCTGCCACCACGAAGGATCCGGTGACCACCGCCGCGATCATGGTGTGGGCGTACTGGGCCAGGGCCCAGGGGTTGAGGAGGAAGGTCCAGAAGCTCGCCAGCTGCAGGGTGCCATCCGCTGCCACAAGGTAGCCCACGGGATGCTGCATGAAGGCATTGGTGGCCACGATGAAGTAGCCCGACAGCCAGCTGCCGAGCCACAGGGCCAGCGCCGCGCCGAAGTGGCCGCGGGGGGAGAGCTTCTTCTCGCCCCAGATGAGCAGGCCCAGAAAGCTGCTCTCCAGGAAGAACGCGAACATCCCTTCCATGCCCAGGGTCTGGCCGATAATGCCGCCGGAGAGGTGCGAGAACCGCGCCCAGTTGGTGCCGAACTGGAATTCCAGGGGGATGCCGGTCACCACGCCCACGGCGAAATTGATGCCGAAGATGCGGATCCAGAAGCGGGCGGCATCGTTGTACCGCGCCTCGCCGGTCTTGAGCCCCATGGCCTTCATTACCACGATGACCAGGGCCAAGCCCATGGTCAGCTGGGGGAACAGGTAGTGGTAGGTGGCCGTGAAGCCGAATTGCAGCCGGTGCCAGAACAGTGGATCGCCCATGGTCCCTCTTGTCGCCGCGTCCATTGAAGACGGTGCGGTTTGAGTATCCCACAAGTCGCTGCAACCGCCTTAGGCCAGCAGACTCTGGAGGCGGCGCCAGGAGCCCAGGTTTACCACGTCGTTGAAGCCGGCCCGCTTCAGGACGGATACGCCCATGCCGCTGCGGCCACCAGTCGCGCAGCAGACGATGATGGGACGGGTGCGATCCAGTTCCCCCGCCCGTGCCGCCAGCTGATCGAGGGGGATGTTGAGGCAGCGGGGATGGGCCTGGGACTGGAATTCCGCCCTGGTGCGCACGTCCACCACCTGGGCGCCCTGCGCCAGCAGGGCCTTCAGGTCCACCGCCGGGGCAGACCGGCGGCTCCAGAGCAGGTAGCCCAGCGCCGCCAGCGGGACCAGATAGACCAGGTATTTCAGCATCGAGCCCCCGATGGCGCGCGGTCCACCTTATTTCAAGGCCTTGTAGGTCACCTTGGCCCGATCACTGACGTGGCCACAGACGAGCTCACACAGCTCACCCACCAGCGGCAGCACCGGAGTGAAGAAGACGGCATTGCCTTCAGGCTCCCGGCTCACCAATCCCACGCGCACCAGGCAGGCCAGGTGCTTGGAGGCGTTGGCCTGGGACAGGCCCGCGGCCTCCGCCACGGCGCCCTGGCTGAGGGGCTGCTTTGCATCCAGCAGGGAGCGGAGGATCTTCAGCCGAGAGGCGTCGCCCAGGGCGCTGAACAGGCCACTGACTTCATCGATCATGGGATTGCTGAGCTGGTGGTTCATCGAATCGACTCCAGAGGAAACTTTATACCCATTGAAGCAATCAGCAACTCGAACTCCCAGCCACCCGGTGCCGGCGAATCGACCTCCGGGCCCAGCCCGGGGCTTGCTAGGCTGTTCGGGGGTACACCCGTGGACGACCTGGACCTGCGCGCCACCAAGATCCGCCTGCTCTGCACCGACATCGATGGCGTGCTCACCACGGGCGCCTTGCATTACGGGACCGAGCCCGGTCATACCAAGGCCTTCCACGTGCGCGACGGCGCCGCCATCAAGTGGCTCCAGCGGGCCGGCATTCCCGTGGCCTTCATCTCCGGCCTGGAGGCCGCCGCCACCCTGAATCGCGCCCGGGATCTGGGCGTGGCGGACTGTTTCGCGGGGCACCTGGACAAGCAACCCGTGCTGGATCAACTCTGCACCAAGTACGGCCTGGCCTACGACCAAGTGGCCCACCTGGGCGACGATCTACCGGACCTGCCCCTCCTGCGGCGCGTGGGCCTCGCCTGCTGCCCTTCGGACGCGGTGGACGAGGTGAAAGCCGCCTGCCACTGGGTGGCCCCCATCCCCGGCGGCCATGGCCTGCTGCGGGTGGTGGCGGAGCGGATCCTCAAGGCCCAGGGCCTCTGGGGCGATATGGTAGCCAAGTACGAGGTTTGACATGAAACCGCTCACCGTCCTCCTGGCCGCAGCCGCCATGTCGCTGCTTGCGCAAGACGCCACCATCGGTGCCAGGGCTCACGCATTGGCACCCATGGGAGACCTCCGCGACCTCACCAACGGTCAGGTCGGCTTCGGCCTGGCGGCCTTCCTCAGCATTCCCCTCAGCCACGGACTGGTGCTGCGTCCCCTGCTGGGCGCCCAGCTGATCCCGAAAGGAGACACCCTCGGCCTGGCCGGCACCAAGACCGGCATCGCTTCGGTGGACCTGATGGTGGATGGGCTCTGGTTTCCTGGGGGGGACCCTGATGGTGGCGCCTACCTGGTGGGCTCCGTCGGCGGCCAGCAGTGGCGCGTGAGCGCCTCCGGTGACACCCCCTCGACCTTGTCCTACACTCGCCTCGGACTGAGCGGTGGAATGGGTTACCAGTTCACCCCACGCCTCGGCGTCGAGGCCCGGGGCTTCTGGAGCCCCATCAGAAGCAACCTCACCGCCACAGGGCTGATGCTGGGGGCCACGGTCAAGTTCTGATCTGAAGCTGCCAAATAATAATCCATGGACTTCCTGGCATTGCGCCCATGCTCTGGATAGGTTCCAGCTTCAGTTGCATCGGGAACCCGCCTGGGAGATTTATGGCCAACGACAAGAAACCCAAGAAAGCCCTACCGCCCAAAGTTCATGGCGCGTCTTCTCGGGGCTCGGGCTTGAGCGGCACCTTGGCCGAAGCCGCCAAGAAGGCGCCCGTGGCACCGGCCAAAAAGAAGAAGTAGCTCCCGCAGCCTCTAGAGTCACCCGATTCTGCCTGGGCTTTGCGGGCCGGCTCCTTGAAGGTGGCAGGTGCCCACTCCGAAAGCGGAGGGGCGCCACGCTGTTTCTATTTCTTTTCGGGGAAGACCAGGTTCCGGATCAGGTCCTCTGTCTTCCAGGGCGCCGCGCCGCCGCCCAGGTACTTCTGGAACCACTCCAGATGGGCGTTGTAGTAGACGGGCATGGATTTCAGATTGTCCGGCCAGTGGCCATCGTTCTTGAAGACGATGAGGCGGCTGGGTACGCCCATTTCCTGGAGGCCGGTGAAAAACTGCAGGCTCTGGGTGTAGGGCACGCGGTAGTCCCGCTCGCCGGTGATGACGAGGCAGGGCGTCTTGAAGGCCTGCACCCGGCTGCTGGGATTCATGCGCTCGTAGTTCGCGGCCTTGGCCCAGGGGGTACCGGTGAGATCGTGCTCCGGGAACCACAGTTCCTCGGTGGCGCCGTGCATGGATCGCAGGTCGTAGACGCCCATCATGGCGGCCAGCGCCTTGAAGCGCGTGGCGCGGCCCTCCAGCCACATCATGGCGTAGCCGCCCCAGCTCCAGCCCATGGCGCCCATGCGGTCCTTGTCCACGTAGGGCAGCGTAGCCAGGTGCTCGGCCACCTTGTCGATATCGGTCATCACCTTGCCGTCCCAGTCCCCACTGATGGCATCCGTGAAGGCCTGACCGTAGCCCGTCGAGCCGTGGGGATTGGGGAAGGCCACGATGTAGCCCGCGCCGGGATACACCTGCCAATCGCCGCGCAGTGTGTCGGACCACATCATCTGGGGCCCGCCGTGGACGTTCAGGATCAGTGGATATTTCTTCGCCGGATCGAAGCCGTGGGGCTTCACCAGGAACACGTGGATGGCCCTGCCGTCGGCGCCCTTCACCCACTGCTCCTCGGCGGGACGGAGGTCGACTTCGTCGGCCACCGCCTGGTTGAAGGCGGTGAGGCGGCTCAGAGTCTTGGTGGCCAGGCTGTAGCGCCACACCTCCACGGGCTCGCCCACGCGGGTCTTGGTGAGGAAGACCGCCTGCCCATCCGGACTGACCACGAACTCCTTGATGCTCTGGCCTTCGAGCCTGCGGGCGAGCTTCCCAGTGGCCACGTCCACACGGTAGAGCGGCCAGCGGCCCTGCTCCTGCACCGTGAACCAGAGCGCCTTGCCATCCCCGGACCACTGGAAGGTGTCCACCCAGTTGTCGATGGCTTCCGTCAGCACCTTGGAAGACTTCGCGAGGCGATCATAGACGGCCAGGCGGAAACGGTCAGATTCGTGGCCCGGCTTGGACTGCAGCTTGTAGGCGATGTACCGGCCATCCGGTGAGTACTTCGGCTCCTGGTCGGCGGCTGGGTTGTCGCCCGTGATGCGCCGGGGCGTGCGGTCGCCCTCCAGCGCGATGAGGAAAAGGTCCTGGTTGGTGCTGCGGGCCGGAATGGGATCGGTGTTGGTGGTGACGCAGACTTCCTTGCCGTCGGGACTCAGGTCCCAGCCCTGCTCGAAGCCCGGGTAGTCCTGCTGGCCGGCGGTGATGGCCGCCACCGTGCCCTCGAAGGTGGCGGTGAACAGGTGCGAGTACTTGAAGTCCCGCCACTCGGTCCAGTGCCGGTAGAGCAGGGCATCGGCCAGATGGGCCTGCACGGGGCCGTTCTCCAGCTTCTCGGCCAGGGCCTTCTGCTTGGCACCGTCGGCCATGGCCTCGGGAAACACCGAGGCCTCGAACACCACCTTGTTGGCATTCGCCATCAGCTTCGGCGACCCGATCCCCGCCTCGAAGGCCGTGATCTGGCGGGCCTCGCCGCCACTGGCATCCAGGGCCCAGAGCTGGCTGCCGCCCTCGCGGCTGGACAGGAAGAAGAGCGTCTTCCCATCCTTCGACCACTGGGGTGCCGAATCCGACTTGCCCGAGAAGGTCATCTGCCGGGCGGTGCCGGTGGCGGTCTCCAGCACCCATATCTGCGTGGTGCGCTTGGAGGCCCTCAGGTCCTGGCTCGACACCTCGAAGGCCAGCTGCGAGCCGTCCGGGCTGAGGGCCAGATGCTGCACGCCCTTCAGGCGGTACAGATCCTCGATCTGAAAGGCCCGCTTGTCGGCGGCCGTGGCACTGAGCGTCACCAGCAGGGCTGGCACCAGAAGCAGTCGGGAGATGGACATGGAGCCTCCAACAAAACCCCTAAGCATCCCATGAAGTTGGAGAAGACCTTTTGGTCTGCTTTGCCTCCCGGAGGACTACCCTGGGGACATCCATGCTGCCAACCGAATAATCCTCTGCCGGAGACACCATGTTGATCGCGCTTTGCCTGTCCGCTCTGCTGCAGGGCCCATCCGCCCAAACGGCCGCTGCACCGGCCTGGGTGGCGGCCCCTCCGGCCCTGACGGCCCAGGCCACCGGCAAGCCCGGCTACGGCCTCATCATCGACACAGAGGGGGGCCGTTTCCTGCTCACCAACCACGGCTGGAAGGCCGGAAAACAGCAGGCCAGAACCTATCGGATCCTGGGGCCCGCGGGCCTCGGCCCCTACCGCTATGGCTTCGAGTTCCGCCACCACCCCAAGCGGAAGCGGGAGACTCCGGACCACCCGGACTGCGAATATGCGAACTTCTTCTACCCGGTCTCCCAGAAACCCCAGGGCATGTTCGGCCTGGAACCAGGCTCCCCTGCCGACAAGGCCGGGCTCAGCCGCCGGTTGTACATCCTCGACGTGGATGGCAAGACCTTTGGCTGGGACCCCTTGGCCGCGGACTACTACTTGTCGACCCACGCCACCGTGGAGATCCACACCGTCAAGTGCCCTCTGTTCTTCGGCACCGGCAGCCTCGGGACCTTCAAGCTGGAGGGACGCCGGGAACCCCTGGCCGTGGATTCCGGTGAAGGGACCCTGCGACCGGAGGCCCTGCCCAAGGGCAGCAAGGCGCTGGATGACCAGGCGCTCTGGTGGGCCCTGGAAGCGGCCAAGCTGGCAACCCCAGAGGGCAGGCCCCTGAACCTCACCCTTGAGGACGGAGCCTCGATCCTCGTCACCCGGAACCTGTGGTTCGTGGACCAGGAAGCCATCGAGGCCCCCCATTTCGAGTTCTGGCAGTCCTCTCCTACGCACCGCACCTTCGCGACGACACTGCCCGCCCCGCTGGAGGGCCGCTTCGTGCGCCTGTACGACCGCTGGTACCGCCTCCTGGAGGCGCGCCTGAGCCCAGATTCACGCCAACTCGAGGCAGTCCGACTGGAAGCCTGGAAACCGGACGTTCCCGCCCTGTTATCGGGCCGCTGCCCCACCCAGACCGAGCAGGCGAGAAATCCTGCTGCGGACCGCGAGGCCATCGAGGGCCTGGCCAACGATGCTCTGCTGGAATGGAAGCTGCGCTCCCTTCCGGATGCCCTCGTCGGACAGGGCCGTCGATCCGTGGAAGATCTGGTACTGAGCACCGAGAAGGGGTTACTGACCCTGGACCTGGAAAGCAAGAGCATCCGGTCCCGCCTGGATGCCGCCGCCCGCGCGGAAGTCGAACGGAAAGCCCAGGCTGAACTCGCCGCCAAGGAAGGCAAGCCTACCTCTGCGGCCCAGACCCAAGCCACCGAAAGCGAACGCCTCGCCGACCTGCTGGACCAGCGTAAGGCCATCCTCATGGCCGTCCTGGGCAGCGCCAAACAGGCCCTGGCAAACCTACGGAGGTAGTCCATGCTTGCAGCTTTCCTTGTCGCCCTCTGCCAGGTCGCGCCTCCCGCCCAGCCGGCCGTGGCTGCAACCTGGGTGACGGCCGCCCCTGCCCTGGCCGCCAAGGCTCCCGGTGCCCCTGGCTATGGCCTCCAGATCGCCACAAAGACCGGGAAGGTGTTGCTGACCAACCTGAGCTTCGATCCCGACACCCGGAAGCCGCAGGCGCGGTTTTACTGGATCCATGGACCGGCAAGCTGGGGACCCTACCGGTGCGGCCTGGAAGAATGCCTCAGCTACGCTCCCGCTCGGCCCATACCTACCAATCCAGGCAAATACGACACAGAGTATGCTCCCAGCTTTTACCAGGATCATTTCACCTTCACCCACCCGACCAAGGGTTCCCCGGCGGCGGATGCAGGGCTGGAAAATTCGGACTACGGACGACTTCGTCTGGATGCGGTGGATGGCAGCAACTTCGGCTGGGATACCAACGCCCTGATTTTCCACATCACCCAGAATCCCACTGTGACGCTGCAGATCGTCAAGCTGCCGCTCTTTGCTCTCTTCCCCCCCAGCTACAAGACCTACACCCTCAAGAACCACAGGGTCGACACCCCTCCGGATCCTGCGGATGCAGTGCTGGAGAATGCTCCGGCCAATGAGGAAGTGAAGGCTTGGCTGGCCGGGCCCAGGCCCTGGAAGGACCTGCTCACCCTCCGGTCCCAGCAGGCTGCCTCGGCGCCCCTGGCCCTGGACCTCGCGGGCCGCAGGCTCTGGGCCGTGCTCGCCCAGGGTCAGCCCAGCCAGGACAAGCCCCCACGGATGGCCCGTTCCCTCGAATTCTGGAAGGAGGATCCGCTCACGGGTGCCTTCGAAGCCGGGCTGCTCGAGGTCTGGCCGGAACCCGAGGATGGCTTCCGGGTGGGCCGGGCGCTCCGGATCGGTGAGCGCTGGTACCGGCTCCAGGCCCTGAACCAGGACCCGGCCAACGGCCGGCTCAGCACCCTCAGCCTCAGCCCGTGGGAGCCCAATATTCCCGCGCTCCTGGGTGGTTCTGACCTCGCCTCGGAACTTGGTCCGCTGAAGACCGCCACCCTCCGGGAAGCCTTCGAACAGACTGCCAACGAGACCCTGCTTGTGTGGAAGACCCGCACCCTGCCAGTCCAGTTGCGGTCCCAGGAGGCCGCTGCTCTCGAGGACCTGGTCATTCGCATCGAGAAAGGACTCCTGCTGCTGGACCGTCAGGTCCGGGGCATCCGGCAGCGGCTGGATACCCAGGCCCGAGCTTTGGCCGCC
>JBBRZL010000073.1:0-16867 GCA_038236735.1 Holophagales bacterium
CACCGTGCGGGCGCTGGTGCGGCCCGTGGAGGCGGCCTTGTAGGTCAGCTCCAGTTCGCGGGGGCCTTCGGGATGGCCCAGGGCCAGCAGCACCTGGGTCAGCATCTTCGTGTCCAGGGCCTGCTGATCGTCGGCACCGCCGCGCACGCAGACATGCTCCTGCAGGGCCTTGAACAGGTCGCGATCCCGGGTGCTCAGGTGGCTGTCGGCCAGGGTGCGCAGGCCCTCCAGCTGATCGAACCAGAGCTCCGTGGCCGTGCCCTCCAGGGCCATGAGGGCCACTTCCAGGGCCATGCGGGCGTGGGGCGTGATGCGGCTGTCCCAGTCCGGCGCCTTCTCCAGGGTGAAGTGGATGATGGCGGGGCGGCCTTCCCGGGCCTTGCCGAAGCGGGCGCCCTGTTCCTCCAGCAGCTGCACCGCGCGGTCCACAGTACGCGAGGCCACGCCGCCCAAGCGGCGGATGAGGCCCTCCTTGGTGATGCCGCGCTCCCCCGCATCACGGATGGCCTCCAGCACCATCTGCAGCCGCTCGGGCTTCACCAGGTGGCCACCATCGGGGCGGGGGGATTCGAGGGCCTTGCGGGACACGGAACGGGCCATGGCGACCTCCGGAACAAGGATTGGTCAGGGACTGTCCAGTGGCAAGGGGCATTGTTCCCCACTGAAGCCAGAGGGCCCGGCCGGGCAGTGCGAGTGCGAGTGCGAGTCCTTCAGTGTTGCCAGAAGGCGAGGAACGGTTCGGCATCCCAGCTGGGTGGGGCCTTCTGGAACCGCGCCAGCAGGCTGGCAGGCCGCTCGGAAGGGGGCGCCAGCTCCACATGGGCACCCGCATACAGCGCGCTCCACAGAGCGGCGCGCAGGGCGGCATCCCGGAGCTGTGCCATGGGCAACTCCACGCGGGTGCCGTGATCCCAGCCGAGCTGGACATTCAGGCGGCGCAGCCGCGCCATCAGCTCGCCGTGATTCAACTCGGTGGTGAAGGCGGTGGAGGGCTGCACCACCTGCTCCCGGTCATGGTAGGGTCCCCGGCCACCCTCGTCGTTGAAGCGAGGGCCACCAAATACCTCGTCCGGAATGGACTGCCCCCCTGGGTCCCAGGTCAATCCCGAAGCGGCGGTTGCCAACTCCGCCATCCAGTCCCAGGGGCTCCCCGTGGCACTGAATGCCGCTTCGGGAAGGGATTGCGCCAGGAGGCCCAGGGCCACTCCCTCCGCCCGGTTGCGGAGCTGGGCATAGCTGAGCGTCCCCCAACCCGGCGTGGTCAGGGCGGGCCGGTCCTGCAGCCGCGCGGCGCGCTGGATGAGCAGATCGCGGAGGGTCTGGGCCATGGGGGAGTCAGCCCCGGGCGGTGATGCCCGTGGCATTGAAGGTGGGGTACTGGTCCATGAGCGGGCGTGGGGGGGGCGTGAACTGCACCGCTGTAAAGCCTGCATGGCCCAGGGCCTTTTCCCAGCTCTCCGGATCCAGGAAGCCGTGGGCTGGGCGCCACTGAGGGTCCAGCTGCACCTCGGTGAAGCTGCGGATGAACGTGAAGAAGAACTCCAGATATAGCGGCCGCGTGAGATCGGGCTTCACGCACTCGCCGATGATGAGCCGACCGCCTGGTTTCAGGCAGCGGCGCAGCTCCTTCAGGGTGGCTTCGAGGTCCTGGGCCACGTGCACGACATTGATTCCCACGATGGCATCCAGGCTGGCGGGAGCGATGCCCTGGCCCTGCAGGGGGAAGTTCAAGTCCAGTGCCCTGAATTGGAGGGGGAGCCCGGGTGCGGTGTCTTTCAGGTCCCGCTGGGCCCGGCGCAGGAAGGAAGGTGCGACATCGGTGAAGGTGTACTCGGCGATGTGCGCCAGCCAGCCTTCCGCGGCGCCCCGCTTGGCGACCAGTTGCGCGAAGGACCCGGCACCACCGCCGAGTTCCAGCACCCGAGCACCTTCTGGCAGGCCCTCCCGCAGGGCGAGCAGGGTCAGCAGGTTGTTGGGCAGGTAGCAGAGGTTCTCATTGCGGAAGAAGGCCAGCCAAAGCGGGAAGAGGGCCAGATCGAAGAGCAGCCCCTCCCCGGCCTTGCCCTCAGTGAAAAAGGGCCGGATGTGGGACCGGACGCCGTCCAGCAGATCGAAGTTGCCTTTGTGGCCAGGAGCCTGGCGCTCCATCTCCTCGCGAATGCCCCTGAGATCGAGGTCGGGAGTTCCGGTGAGGAGGTAGCGTCCGTTCGCGTATTCAAGCAACCCTTCGGTTACGAGAAAGGGCAGCATCCAGGCCAGGGGCTTGCGCACCTGGGCCGGGGCTCCAGTGCAGAGGTCATCCAGGGTGACGCCGCGGCGGAGCCGTCGGTCCCATTCCAGATCCATCAGGAGCAGCAGGCAGGTCCGGGCGGTGTAGATGCACGAAGCCCGGTGCAGTACCAGGAAAGGCCGGGTGAACAGCGGCAGGATCTCGAGGCCGTGGGGGCCAAGCAGATCGAGACTGGGAGCAGGCCCGAGGGGGCCGAAGTCCAGGGCCATCAGTCCATCATTTCACTGATGCTGCGGCCTCCGTGGATGCGCAGGATCGCATCGCCGAAGAGGGCGGCGGTGGAGAGCACTTTGAGGTTGGGCAACTGCTTGGCGCGTTCGGGCGAGATGGGAATGCTGTCGGTGACCACGAGCTCGTCGAGGTTCGCGGAATTGAGCGTCTCGATGGCATTGCCCGAGAACACGGGGTGCGTGACGCCCACGCGCACGGTGCGGGCGCCCAGCTCGCGCAGGATGCGGGCCGCCTCCTTGATGGAGCCGCCGGTGGCGATTTCGTCGTCGTAGATGATGGCGTCCTTCCCGTCGACGTCGCCGATGAGGGCCACGCTCTGGGCCTTCTCGGAGTCGTCGAAGCGGCGCTTGTCGATGATGGCCATGGGCACCGAGAGCCGCTTGGCGAAGTTGCCCGCGAACTTGGCGGCGCCGGCGTCCGTGGCCACCACGGCTGCGTTGGAGAGGTCCTTGGTCTTGAAGTAGTTCGTGAGGATGGGCGTGGCCAGCAGCTGGTCGGCGGGCTTGCGGAAGAAGCCCAGGATCTGCGGCGCGTGCAGGGTCATGGTCAGCACGCGGTCGGCGCCGGCGGTCTCCAGCAGGTCGGCCACCAGGCGGGCCGTGATGGAGATGCGCGCCTCGTCCTTCTTGTCGCTGCGGGCGTAGGGGAAGTAGGGCAGCACCGCCGTGATGCGGGCCGCCGACGCGAACTTCAGCGCGTCGATGAGGATGAGCATTTCCAGCAGGTGGTCGCTGACGGGCGGACAGGACGACTGGATCACGAAGACATCCGCCTCGCGGACGTTCTCCTCGATCTTCACCTTGATGTTCTCGTTGGAGAAGCGGGTCACCTTCAGTCGGCCCAGCGGCATCCCCATGTGCGTGGCGATGCCACCTGCCAGCTCCGGGTGGCTGCTCCCGGAAAAGACCTTCATCTCGCCGAACATGGATCCCCCGATCGTGACTTCAGTGTAACCGACCGGGTGGGCGGTGGACGTCACATGGAAAAGGGCATGGCTAGGATTTTTGCCGGGTATTGATGGGGGAGACAAAGCGGTAGTCGATGTCCCAGGGGAAGTAGATCCACTCCTCCTGCCGGAATTCCCGGACGAAGGTGTCGACGATGGGCCGGCCCAGGGGCTTGGCGTAGATGGTGGCGAAGTGGGCCTTGGGCAGCTTCTCCCGCACGGCTCGGGCGGTCTTGCCGGTATCCACGAGGTCGTCGATGAGGAGCCAGCCGTCCCCGTCGCCGTCGACCCCCTTGAGCCAGCGCAGCTCACCCTGGGCCCGCTCGGCCTGGCCCGAGGCGGCGGCCCCGTAGCTGACCACGCAGACCGTATCGATGAGCCGGATCTCCAGCTCCCGGGCGATGAGGGCTGCAGGCACGAGCCCACCCCGGGTGATGGCGATGATGCCCTTCCAGTCACCCAGGTCGTGCAGCACCCGTGACAGGTAGCGGGTATCACGGTGCAGCTCAGGCCAGCTGATCACCACCTGGCCTTTGTAGGGGTCCTCGGTCGGCGGAGTGCGGCCCTTGCGGTCGGCTGGCCCTGAGTGTGACTTCGGCTTGGTCGTCATGATCTGCCTTCCCTCCGGGACCGTGGCTGATTCCTGGTGCCTAGACGCGGCCGCCGCCGACCCGCTCGATGTGGGCGCCCACTGCCTGGAGCTTCTTCTCCAGGCCCGAGTAGCCTCGGTCCAGGTGATAGATGCGGTCCACGATGGTCTCGCCCTTGGCGACCAGGCCGGCGATGACGAGCGCCGCGCTGGCCCGCAGGTCCGTGGCCATGACCGTGCAGCCCGTGAGGTCGGCGGGGCCGGCCACGATGGCCGTGTGACCGTCCGTGCGCAGGTTGGCGCCCAGTCGCTCCAACTCCATGGCGTGCTGGAAGCGGTTCTCGAAGATGCCCTCGTTGATGACGCTGATGCCGCAGGCCTGGGTCATGACGGCCATGACCTGGGCCTGCAGATCCGTGGGGAAGCCGGGAAACGGCAGGGTGGTGACGTCCTTGGAACGCAGCTTCTGGCCACATTCGCGCTGGATGCGCAGCTGGCGGCCCTCCTGGCCTTCGCGCTCGGTGATGACGCAGCCGCTGCGTTCCAGCAGATCCAGCAGGGAGCGCAGGTGTTCGGGCTCGCAGCGGTCCAGCACCACGTCGCCGCAGGCCGCGGCCACGGCGCAAAGGTAGGTGCCGGCCTCGATGCGGTCGGCGATGACGGCATGTTCGCAGCCGTGGAGCTGCTCGACTCCCGTGATGGTGAGGGTGCCCGTACCGAGGCCCTCGATGTGCGCACCCATGTTTAGGAGCAACTGGGCCAGATCGCCAATTTCCGGTTCCAGGGCCGCGTTCCGCAGGATCGTCACGCCCTTCGCCAGGGCAGCGGCCATGAGGATGTTCTCGGTGGCGCCCACACTCACCTTCTCGAAGGTGTGGTCGATGGCCTTCAACCGGCCCTTCACCGAGGCATTGATATAGCCGTGGCTGATTTCGAGGACCGCGCCCATGCGCTCCAGGGCCTCCAAATGCAGGTTCACCGGCCGGGCGCCGATGGCGCAACCGCCGGGCAGGCTCACGGTGGCCTTGCCGAAGCGGGCGAGGAGGGGGCCCAACACGAGGATGGAGGCCCGCATCGTCTTCACCAGGTCGTAGGGCGCCTTGGGATCATCCGAGCCAGCACAAGCCAGCTGCGCCCTGAGTTCGAAGCCTTCACCTTCAGCCTCCAGACTGGCTTCCGTGCCCAGGGCCTGCAGCACCTTCACCATGGTGCGGATGTCGGCCACGGCCGGCAGGTTGGTGAGGGTCAAGGGCTCCGAGGTCAGCAGCGCCGCCGCCAGGCAGGGTAGGGCTGCGTTCTTCGCACCCGACACCCGGATGCGCCCCCGCAGGGGATGTCCACCTTGGATCACCAGTCGGTCCATCGAAGCTCCAGCCCTCTAGATTAGCCGAGGTTCGAGAGCCCAGGCGCGGCTCAAGGGCCAGGTGCTCGTAGCAATAGAAGGTCACCTCCAGGGTCTTCACGGTGAAGCTGGCTTCGCTCCTGAGCTCACGCCCCATCTTCTGCTCCCGCTGGGCGAAGAGGTGGGTTCCGATGGGCTTGTCATCCAGGAAGACCCGGAAGGACCACTGGCAATCCGCGGCAGGGGCGGGTGCCACTGCGAGCAGGAGAGGGAGCAGCCAGCCTGGCACCGGATGGAGCTTGGCCGATGGGTGCTGGCCTGGCCCAGTTCAGTTCGGGCCAGGGGTGTTCCAGCGCTGGGGAACCTTCTGGATTCGGCCCACGTCGTAGCCCTGCTCCCTGAGAAAGGCGAGGATCCGCTGGTAGTCCACATCCGGGATCTCCGAGGTACGGGCCATGATCCAGACATAGTCCCGGGCTTCGCGCCCGATTACAGTCTGCGAATAGTCAGCCGCGAGGTAGGCAATCCGGTAGTCAGCCTTGAAGGGCCAGATGAACCGCATGCCCCAGACCGCGTTGGTCTCGCGGTCGATGATGAAGCCGCGGGGGGAATAGCGCTTTTCCGGCCCCTCGAAGCCGCCGGCACGAAAGGTGAAAGTTGTCGGAATGCTGCCGTCTTCGGCGAGGCGGTAGGACTCGACGGCGTTGTGAGCACCTTTCTCGATGAAGGTGGGGATGTTGGCGATCACGTACCAGTCCCCCATGAACCGGGGCAGATCGACCTTGGCCGCCAGGGTGAGGGGTGGTCGGGAGATGGTCGAACAGCCCACCCCCAGTAGGAGGAACGCCAGCAACGGGGCCGCGAGGTTTTTCATGATGAGCCTTTCTGAATCATTGGCTTGGATGCCATGTCTTGGGTCTCTGAAAGCAGGGTCTAGAATTTTCTGCATTGGATTGGGGCCCCGGGGAATCCCGACCGGGGTCTTCACCTGACCCTGCACCATCGGTCGACTTATGGAATCAAAGGATTCGCCCCTCCAGCGCCTGGGCAGGGACGGCACCCCAACTCCGCCCGTCCTGGCCCTCAGGCCGGTTGTCGCCGGGGGGGGTAGTCGACCTCGCAGTCTTGCTGGCCTCCGCCGTTCGGCTCCAGGTGGATGACCCGGGCTTCGCCAAGCGCTAGAACGAAGGAAAGGGCAAAGCCGCATACCCGGCAACGGTGGCCAAGCTGAAATAAAAAGCCGCGAAATAATTGAGTACTAAACGGTTCTGTCTATGATGAGCCTATTGTCCGATATGAAGCCATGGCAGTCCCTCCACTGGAATGGCTTCCTGTTGCCAGAGGCTGGTCCCGCCATCTCCATGACGAGCCTTCGAGCCTCCTTTCCTGAAAGGTTGCCGACCATGTCCCGAGCCTCACTTCCCGGCCTCGTCACGCTACTCCTCACCGCGGCTTTCACGGCGGCGGCCCCCCCAGATCCCTCGAAGCCGCCAACCTGGCCGCAACCCTTCGAGATGCAGGCCGGTGAAAGGACCGGCTTCATCCTGCCGATCACCCAGCCAGGGGTCATCGCCATCACCCTCAAGTGGCGGGGAACGCCAATCTCCGTTGGTCTGGCGGATGCGAGCGGGATGCAGGTCATTCCCATCGCCCAGCGGAGCGCCCCCGAGGCGACGTTCACGTACACCGCCACCGCCGCCGACGTTGGGCGCGGCGTGTTCTGGAAACTATCGCTCGCGACGACAGGTATGCGACCCATGCCGGTCTCGGCCCTGCCAGGTGCCCTCAAGACCATCGTTGCACCCTTGACGCCGGTGGCAGCTGCGGGCCAGGTCAGTGTGACTTATCCCCCCGTACTGTCAGCAGCGGTGACCACGGCACAGGGTGCCATCGCCGCCAAGGGTGTGCCAACGGGGGCAAGGACCACGATTCCGGTAAGCGCACCCTTGGGCAAGGATCCCGTCATCCTCGCCTACGAAAAGGCCGTCCAGGATCAGAACGCCACTCTTGAAAAATCCCTTAGGGCCCAGTTCACCCAGCGAGCACAACTCGAGGCGAAGACCCTTGCCGCTCTCAGGTCGACGTCGGCACTGCGGCCTGCCTCAGCCCTGAGCGTGCCGCCGCCGGGGCGCACGGTGGTGGGCGTTCTTCCGAGGGGGACTCTGATGCGCCCCATCCCGCCAACTCCCGCCGACCCGACCCTGGTGCAGGTCACGCCTGCCGCCGGGTGCGCGGGGGATCGGATCAGCCTTCGAGGGAAGGGCCTTTCGATCGTGGCCGCTCAGAATGAAGTGCTGTTCACTCCGAACGCCTCCACCGTCATCGCCACCAATGCCATCTCATCCTCCAAGGGAGCAGACGGCATTATCACCGTCCAAGTGGACCTGCCGAATCTGGCGGGGATCGTCGCCCCCTACAACGGCATGGTCTATGTCCGCGTGAACGACACCAATCCCGTAGCGGTGACGAATCCTCTACCCTTCCGCACGGAGGCCCTGCCAATCATCACCGGCTTCACGTCCACCGAAACGAAGCCCAAGGCTGTGCTCACCGCGATGGGGACCAACTTCAAACAGGACGATTTGGTGCATGTGGTCCTCGGGGATGGCAGGGATCTGGTGGCTACCCGGACGGCGTTCACCCAGACCAGCATGAGCCTCCAGATGCCCGACTACACCACCGATGCCTCGTCCATCGCCCAGGTGTATGTGCTGGCCAAAACGCCAACGGGGAGGACCGTCCCCAGCGCCAAGGTCCAGATCAAGGCCCTACCCAGCCTGGCCAAGGTCAGTGGCCTTGATCGGCTTTCGGGGAAGGTGGGCACCCTCGTGCTGGTTTCGGGGAAGGGCTTTGTGACACCCACGATCGAGTTCGTGGCGACACCCGGCCAGTCCTCCTCGATTTACGGCAGCACCACCTTTGGAGCCATCAAACTTGAAGGCGCCAGCGAAGCCCAGGCGGTGATTCGGATCCCCTACTACGGGCTTATTGGTCCCGTGAAGGGCATCCTCCGCCTGCGGAGTGCCAACATGGCCGCGCCCTTCGACCTCCCCTTCACGGTCGAAGTGCAGAACACCATCGCCCTCGTCGCCGCCCCGGTGACTGCTGTCGCCTTTCCCAAGGGAGGGAAAGACCTGTATGCCAGTGGGCACTTTTGGTCCGATTTCGTAAGTTATAATGAACAGCATCCGGACAGCCATCAGAGTGTCGATGTCACACACCGGGCGGATTTTTTCTCGGGTTACAAAGGCGATGACATCTTCAAGATGACCCTGCCTCTGAAGAACGGCTGGCGCTATCACCATGTGGGGTTCGCGATCAAATTCGTGAACAAAGACTCGAGTGTCAATGGCGGAAACGCCACCCTGGAGGCCTCCTACATCGAGAACGGAGCACTGACCGGCCGGGTCCATTGGTGGGTCGATCCAGCCTGGACGGACTTGGACTATTACCTCGGGTTCTATGCGGAAGGACCCGCAGGCGTGCCCTACAAATAGGCGTTACCAGGCCTGCAGTAGGGAACAAGGGGGCAGCCAGGCAGCTGCCCTCTTGCTCCGGCAGTTGGGCAATCGGTTCAAAGGATCCGCCCGCGCATGACGCTACCGGGAAGGGTCCCCCAACTGCGCCCATCCTGGCTGTTGGGCCGGTTGTCGCCCAGGACGAAGTAACCGTCGCCGCAGGCCTTCTGGCCTACGCCGCCGCGCTCGGGATGCACCACCCAGGGCTCGTCCTGCCGCCGGCCGTTGATCCAGAGGTCAGGCCCGCGCCAGACCACGACGTCCCCGGGCAGGCCCAGGACCCGCTTGATGGAAGGACCCTGCGGGCCATCGACCACCCAGATTTCACCCTGCCTGGGGGCTGGACTGGCCCAGGCGCGCAGGGCCCAGCGCAGGTCGCCATCCGCCAGGGTGGGCTCCATGCTGTGGCCCGTCACGCGCACCGGGTGAAGCACCAGCAGCGGCGAGAGGGCGAGGGCCAGGGCGGCGAAGGGGATCCAGGGGCGCATGATGGGCGGTGGGTGGTGGGTAGTGGGTGGTGGGAGGGATGGTGCGGGCCGCAGGCCTGCTTCCGACAGGACCTATAGCCTACAGCCCACCTTCCTATGGCCCAATGGCCAGCCGTCGCCCGGTACCATCCGTCAGTGCCACTTCCTTGAGGCGGGCGGGGGCGGGGACGAAGGGGGCGAGCTCGGCCAGCAGGCGCTGGGCCAGGGCCAGGGGGCCGTCCAGGCCGAACTCAGAGAGCAGGCGTCCCTGCAGGGGCACCAGGCTGCGATCCAGGGCGGCTTCCAGGTCGCGGAAATCCACCACCACGTCGAAGGCATCCAGGCCCAGCCGCATGGCTACCACCTCCACGGTGTAGTCGTGGCCCACCCAGGCCTCGCCGGCCTTGAACACCACCGACAGGGGCCGGGTCACGGCGGCTTCGAAGTGCAGGGGGGACGAACGGGTCAAGGGGGACTCCGGGGCTGACTCCAGGTCGGGCCTTCAGTTTGTCATGGCGATGGCTACACTGTCCCATCGAGCGCGCCATACCTGACAATAGAGGTGAATAATCCAAGGGACGGCCGGGCCGCCTCTTGCCGAATGACTGATCGTAAGGAGACCGCCATGAGGGTCCTGGAAATCGCGCTGTTCTGGATGATGACCCTGGTCGCAGTCGGGTTCTTTGTATGGACCATGCGACAGCGGCTGGCCACCCTGCGGGCCGGGCTGCCGGTGGACCGCTTCGACCAGCCCTGGGTGCGCCTCAAGGGCGTGTTCACGCTGGCCCTCATGCAGAAGCGCATGGTGCGCGACAAGTACGCGGGCCTGTACCACATCCTCATCTTCTGGGGCTTTTGTGTGCTGGCCCTGCGTTCCGTCGGACTGGTGGTGGAGGGCCTGTTCCCGGCCTTCCACATGACTGAAGTCCTGGGCCGCTTCGGCTACGGGTACCAGGCCACCAAGGACGTCTTCGAGGTGCTGGTGCTGGTGGGCCTCGGGCTGGCGGCCTTCCGCCGCCTGGTTGTCAAGCCCTGGCGCCTGGAGAACTCCTGGGACGCCTGGGCCACCCTGAGTCTTATCGGTGGCCTCATGGTCACGGACCTGCTGGCCGATGGCGCCTACATCTGGCTGCACAATCCCGCCTGGAAGACCTGGGCGCCCGTGAGTCTTTTCATTGCGAACCTGCTGCGGCCCCTGGGCGGCTCGAGCCTGCTGGCGCTCTACAAGACCATGTGGTGGCTGCACCTGGCGACCCTCTACTTCTTCGCCAACTTCCTGCCCTATTCCAAGCACTTCCACGTGTTCACGTCGCTCTTCAACATCTACTTCCGCGAGCTGGAGCCCAACCGGAACCTGAAGCCTATGGATATGGAGGCCGAGCACTTCGGCATCAACAAGATCCAAGACTTCACCTGGAAGCAGATGCTCGACTTCTACACCTGCGTGGAATGCGGCCGCTGCCTGGAGAACTGCCCCACCACGCTCACGGGCAAGCCGCTCCGGCCCAAGGACTTCGGCAATGACTTGCGCGACTACCTGAAGGCCACGCCCCTGGCGCAGATGGGCCAGGACCAGCCCGCCCCTGAGGAGCGCCCGCTCATCGGGGGCCCCGTGCCTGAGGGTGCCGTCTGGAAGCGCGACGAGGAACACGCGCCCTGGAGCAAGGCGCAGCTGGAGGGCTGGATCAGCCAGGACACCATCTGGGCCTGCACCAGCTGCGGCTATTGCGAGTGGGCCTGTCCCCTGGAGATCAGCTTCGTGGACAAGCTCGTGGGCATGCGCCGCTACCTCACGCTCGAAGAGAGCAATTTCCCTGCGGAGGCTCAGACAGCCTTCAAGGGCATGGAACGCCAGGGCAATCCCTGGAACCTGCCCCAGGCGGACCGCGCCAAGTGGGCCGAGGGCCTGCAGGTGCCCACCGTGGCCGAGAACCCCGACGCCGAGTACCTGTTCTGGGTGGGCTGCGCCGGCTCCTACGATGCCGCTGGACAGCGGGTGTCCAAAGCCCTGGTGAAGCTGCTGCAGGCAGCCGAGATCTCCTTCGCCATCCTGGGCAGCGAAGAGAGCTGCACCTGCGAATCCGCCCGGCGCCTGGGCAACGAATACCTCTACCAGACGGCCACGGAAACCAACGTGGAGATCCTGAAGAGCCACGGTGTGAAGAAGGTCATCACCAACTGCCCGCACTGTCTGAACACCCTGAAGAATGAGTACCCGGCCTTCGGCGGCGACTTCGAGGTGGTGCACGGCACTGAGCTGGTGGCCAGGCTCATGGCCGAAGGCAGGCTGAAGCTGGAGCAGGCCGTGGAGGTGGACCTCACCTACCACGACCCCTGCTACCTCAGCCGCATCAACGGCCAGGTGGAGGCCCCCCGCGCCATCCTCGACGCCATCCCCGGCGTGAAGCTCACCGAGATGGAAAAGCACGGCGAAGCCACCATGTGCTGTGGCGCCGGCGGCGGCCGCTTCTGGCTGGAAGAGAAGCTGGGCACCCGCGTGAACCACGAACGCTTCGGCCAGGCCCTGGAGGCCCTGGCAGACTCAAAGAACGGCGCGAAGGCCACCGCCATCGCCGTGGGCTGCCCCTTCTGCAACGTCATGCTGAACAACGCGGCGGGCGAGACTGGCCACGAGGGCGTCGCTACCACGGACATCCTCGAACTGGCGGCGAAGGCACTGAAGTAGGGTTTTCATTTGCTGCAAATGGGGCGCCATGGGCGCCTCGGTTGCAGTTGGCTGGCTTCGCCAGCGGAGGATTCAGGCACTCATTCACTGTGGTTTTCAGCGTTTCGGCAGGGCTTCCTTCAGCAGGCTCCGAGTTTCCCGCAGCAAGGCTACTGTGTCCTCCCAGCCCAGGCAGGCGTCCGTCACGGAGCAGCCGTACTTGAGCGTGGAGAGGTCCGCCGGAATGGGCTGGCTGCCTTCCTCCAGGAAACTCTCGATCATCACGCCCACGATGGACCGGTTGCCGCGCAGGATCTGGTGGGCGCAGTCCTGGAGGACCGCCGACTGGAGGCGCGGGTTCTTGAGGCTGTTCGCATGGGAACAGTCCACCACGATGTTCTCGGCCAGACCCGCCCTGCGCAGCACCGCCTCCGCCAGGGCGATGCTCACGGTGTCGTAGTTGGGCCGGCCGTTGCCGCCCCGCAGGACCAGGTGACCCTGGCTGTTGCCCCGGGTGCGCACGATGGCGGCCAGGCCCTGGTCGTTGATACCCAGGAAACTGTGGGGATGCGAGGCTGAGAGGATGCCGTTCACGGCGGCGCCCAGGTCGCCATCCGTGGCGTTCTTGAAGCCCACGGGTGTGGACAGGCCGCTGGACATCTCCCGGTGGGTCTGGGACTCCGAGGTTCTCGCCCCGATGGCCGTCCAGGCGATGAGATCGCCCAGGTACTGCGGGGTGATGGGGTCCAGGGCCTCGGTGGCGGTGGGCAGGCCCAACTCGCCGATGCGAAGGAGGAACTCCCGGGCCTTGCGCACGCCCTCCTCAATGTGAAAGGAATCGTCCAGGCGTGGATCGTTGACGAAGCCCTTCCAGCCCGTGGAGGTGCGGGGCTTCTCGAAGTAGACGCGCATCACCAGCAGCAGGGTGTCGGACACTTCCACGGAGAGGGCCCGGAGCCGCCGGGCGTAGTCGAGGCCTGCCACGGGATCGTGGATGCTGCAGGGTCCCACCACCACCATCAGACGGGGATCCTCGCGGGCCAGGATGCGCTGGAGGTCCCGACGCCCGGTCGCCACGGTCTCGGCGACGGCATCCGACACGGGCAAGTCCGCGTGGACCTCGGCTGGCGAGGGCATCGGGCCGAAGCCGTCAATGTTGAGGTTCTCGAGGGCCTGGTGGGTCATGGGGACCTTCTTGGGGGCAAAGAAAAACCCCAATCCCTTGGGAGGATCGGGGTGGTTGGTGGGGGGTTTCAGAACTAGTCGAGACCCATCCCGCTCCACGCACGATCCGCGCGAGAGGGCCAATAATGAATAAGGGAGCCAAGTGTCATTGGGATTCCAGAGAGCTTCATCCTGGAGCAGGGACAGGGGCTCGTCAAGGCGGGGGTCGGCCATCAGCCTGGCTGTTCCGACACACAATTGGGGTTGAACCTGCCGACGCCATAGATAGACTCGGGACGGAGCTTCCCATGAAACGACTGCTGTCCGCGCTGGTCCCAGCCTTGGCCCCAGCCTTGATCCCAACCTGGATGTTGGCCCTGGCGCTTCTGCCCCTCTCAGCCCAGGACCAGCCCCAGGCCTTTGTGGGGGCGAGGATCATTCCGGTAGAGGGGCCCGAGATCGAGAATGGGGTGCTGGTGGTCCAGGGCGGGAAGATCCTCGCCGTGGGCGGAGCCGGCACGAGCCTCCCCGCCGGCGCCGTGCGCCACGATGCCAAGGGCAAGGTCATCATGCCCGGCCTCGTGGACAGCCACAGCCACATCGGCAGCCCCGAGGGGGCCGACAGCAGCGCCCCCATCCAGCCCGAGGTGCGGGTGTCGGACAGCCTGAACCTGCGCAGCGCCACGGTCATGAAGGCCCGGGCTGGCGGCATCACCTCGGTCAATGTCATGCCGGGCTCGGGCCACCTGCTCAGCGGCCAGACCATGTACCTGAAGCTGCGCGAAGGCCATACCCTGGATGCCCTGGCCGTGGGCCGGCTGCTCAACGGCAGCTACCTGGGCGGCATGAAGATGGCCAACGGCACCAACTCGCGCCGCGCCACGGGGCCCTTCCCCGGCACCCGGGCCAAGAGCGCGGCCCTGGTGCGGGAGCAGTTCGTGAAGGCGCAGGAGTACCAACGCAAATTCAAGGAGGCCGGGAACGATCCCAAGAAGCGCCCCGCCCGGGACCTGGCCATGGAGGCCCTGGTGGAAGTGCTGGAGGGCAAGCGCGTGGTCCACCATCACACCCACCGGCACGACGACATCCTCACCGTGCTGCGGCTGTCCAAGGAGTTCGGCTTCAAGGTGGTGCTGCACCACGTGAGCGATGCCTGGATGGTGGCCGACGAGATCGCGCAAAGC
Organism: Holophagales bacterium; assembly: GCA_038236735.1. Taxonomy (GTDB): domain Bacteria; phylum Acidobacteriota; class Holophagae; order Holophagales; family Holophagaceae; genus Geothrix. Next base: position 14,397 of record JBBRZL010000073.1, read on the forward strand.
GGCGTGGGCGCCTCGATCATCGTCATCGACAGCCCCGGCGGCAAGCTCGAGACCAAGGATCTGCGGATGACCAACGGGGCTGCCCTCGAAAAGGTAGGGGTCCTGGTGGGTTTCCACACGGATGATCCCATCACGGATTCCCGCTGGTTCCTGCGGGAGGCGGCCCTGGCCGTGCGGGCGGGCATGAGCCGCCAGGGCGCGCTGGCGGCCATGACGCTCAATGGTGCGAAGCTGCTGGATCTGCAGGACCGCATCGGTTCCCTGAAGCCGGGCAAGGATGCGGATTTCATTCTCCTCAGCGCCGATCCCCTGAGCGTCTACGCCCATGTGGAAGAAACCTGGGTGGAGGGGGCCAGGGTCTTCAGCCGCGCCGATCCGAAGCAGCGCCTTTACGCTGTGGGCGGCCTGGGCGCCAGCCACGACACCGATGACCTGACCCACCTCATGGCCCTGGAAGCCGAGGAGACCTACCAGTGAACCGCCTCCTCTGCCTGCTGACGCTCTCGACCGCGCTGCCCGCCCAATCCCTGGCCGTCCGCGCCGAAACCCTCTACACCGCCGCGGGGCCCGCCATCACAGATGGCATCGTGCTCATCCAGGACGGCCGGATTACCGCCGTGGGCAGGGCCGCCCAGGTGAAAGTACCGACCGGTGTGGTGGTGAAACGCGCCAAGGTGGCCATTCCTGGCCTCGTGGATGGTCGCAGCACCGTGGGTTTATCCGGTCTGTTGAACCAGCCCCATGACCAGGATCAGCTCGAAAGCTCGGCACCCATCCAGCCGGAACTGCGGGCCATCGATGCCTACAACGGCCGCGATCCCCTCGTGGCCTACCTGCGGAGCCTGGGCGTCACCACGGTTCACACGGGCCACGGCCCCGACGCCCTCATCAGCGGCCAGACCTTCGTCATCAAGACCGACGCCACGGAAGTCACTCACGGCGTGTTGAAGGCCCAAGCCATGGTGGCCGCGACCCTGGGCGATGGGGCCCGGGCCAAAGAGGCCGGCAAGGCGCCGGGCACCCGTGGGAAGCAGATCGCCATGCTGCGGGCCGAGCTGGTAGGCGCCCAGGAGTACGCGCGGAAGCTGAAGGAGGCCGAGCAGGGCAAGGAGCCGGGCCGGGATCTCCGCAAGGAGACCCTCGCGCAGGTGCTGCGGAAGGAACTGCCCCTGCTGGCCACGGCCCACCGGGCCCAGGACATCCTGTCCCTGCTGCGCCTTGCCAAGGAGTTCGACCTCGACCTGGTGCTGGATGGCGGCTCGGAAGCCTACCTGGTGCTCGCCGAGCTGAAGGCCGCGAAGGTCTGGGTGATCCTGCATCCCACCATGGCCCGCAGCTACGGGGAGCAGGAGAACCTCAGCCTGGAAACCGCGGCCAAGCTGCAGGCCGCGGGCATCCCCTTCACCTTCCAGAGCGGCTACGAGGGCTACGTGCCCAAGACGCGGGTGGTGCTGTGGGAAGGCGCCATGGCCGCCGCCAACGGGCTGGGCTTCGACGCCACGCTACAGGCCCTCACCCTCGCGCCTGCGCAACTGCTGGGCATTGCCAATCGCGTGGGCAGTCTGGAGAAGGGCAAGGACGGGGATCTGGCCCTCTTTGATGGCGACCCCTTCGAGTTCACCACCCACTGCGTGGGCACCATCATCAACGGCCGGCTGGTGAGCGAGGGCGAGGAGACCCGCGGATCAGCCAGGTAATGGGTATTGGCGATTATTAATACAAAATTGTTGTTCATTCAGCGCTGTGATACAATTTTGTATTAACGACTGCCAGGAGCCCCCATGGCCGCCTCGGAGGATGCCCTTCGCCTCTCGCCCCTGCTGGAGCTGAGCCATGCCCTGGCTGCCTCGGATATCCGGGCCTCGCTGCCCCGCGCCCTGGAGATCCTGGCGGAGGCCTTTGGGGCGCTGAATGGTGCCATCCTCCTGGCCGATGACGAGGGCAAAGGCCTGCGGATCGCGGCCTCCCAGGGGCTTTCGCGGCAGGCCGCGGAGCGGGCCCACTACAAGGCGGGCGAGGGCATCAACGGCCGGGTGCTGGTGAGCGGCAAGGCCGTGGTGCTGCCCCAGGCCAGCCAGGAGCCGCTGTTCCTGGACCGCACCGGGGTGCTCAAGGAGCAGAAGCGCAAGCAGGCGGAACTCTCCTTCTTCTGCGTGCCTGTTTTCCTGGATCAGCGCACGGCGGGAACCCTTTGTCTCACGGTGCCCTACGACCGCCACCGGGACTACGACCGGGATACCAAGCAGCTGCAGATCGCCGCCTCCATGGTGGGGCTGGCCATGAAAGTGGCCAAGCTCGTGGCGGCGGATCGCCAGCGCCTGGTGGATGAGAACCAGCAGCTGCGCCTGGAGCTGCGCGACCGCTACGACCTGCGCCACCTCATCGGGCACAGCCACGCCATGCAGCGGGTCTATGAGGCAGTGGCCCAGGCCGCCCCCAGCAGCACCACCGTGCTTATCCGCGGCGAATCG
>JBBRZL010000074.1:0-16854 GCA_038236735.1 Holophagales bacterium
GCCGGGACCACACCACCCTACATGGCTACGTCCCGTCCGTACGACCCCTGCTGGGCCGGCACCTTCACGGCCACGGGCAGCCTGGCGGGGGCGCGGTAAGTCCACACCGCCTCGGCCCTGGCGGGTGGCAAGGCCCTGGTGCTGGGGGGCGGCAATCCCAGCCTCCTCGCCAGCGCCGAAATCTACTTCTGAGCCCCGTCCTTCCTGCCTCGAAGGGGTAGCGTCTTTGGCGGCGTCCCCCTGCGGACGGGAGAATCCTGTGTGATGAAGCGCACAAATCCAGCCCTTGGCAGACAGGCCATCCCCGCTCCTAGCCACTGTCCTCACAAGGGGTTCCTAGATCGAAATACATGGTTTCTATCCTCCCAATGGGTAGAACACCCCATTCCTGGGAAACGGGAATTGACGGAAGCTTGGTCACTCTTAGGACAAATTGTCGCAGGCGACCCAGTTCCTTCGGACTATATGGGTCACCCGCCCCTCCCATTGCCAGCTCTCCCCCCCTTCTCTCATACAGTTCGATTTCTCCAAGCGAGGTGCACCATGCTCAAGAGGTTCAACCGGTTGCTGGCGCTGGTCGCCACGCTGTTCCTGGGGAGTGGGCTTCACGCCCAGCAGGCCCAGGTGCAGGGTCCCAACTCTGCCAACACACCGCCCGCCGCCAGCGGCGACCAGAACGCCATCATCGAGCGCGCCATCCGGCGCCGCACCCTGGCGGCGGCCCGTTCGGCTGCCGCGGCCCGCACCAAGCCCGCCCGCGACGCGGCCATCGCCGCTCAGGCTTCGGCCAAGGGCAAGTCCGCCCTGGCGTCCAAGGTTGCCCTGCCCCTGGGCGTCGTGGCGCCTCCCGGGGTCATGAATCCCCTGGGCACCCCCGACTACATGAGCGGCCTGGTGCCGAACTACGCGAACTCGCCGCGCCTGCGCAAGTTCGTGGATGGCCTGCCCGGCCTCGGCGCCGCCAATGCCAACAACCTGGGAAACTTCATCCCGGTCGGCGTGCCTGACCGCACCACTTTCCCCGCCAGCGGCGCTTGGCCCGCCTCTGACTACTACGACATCGACCTGGTGGATTTCACCCAGCAGCTCCACTCGGACCTGCCCCCGACCCACCTGCGCGGCTACGCCACGCACCAGACCAACATCACCAACGGCGCCGCCGGCAAGAACTACCTCGGGCCCGTCATCATCGCCCAGCGGGACCGCCCCGTCCGCATCAAGTTCAACAACCGGCTGCCCCTCGGCGCCACTGGCAACCTGTTGCTGCCGGTGGATACCAGCCTCATGGGCGCGGGCACCGCTCCCACGGGGAACTTCACCCAGAACCGCGCCCTGCTGCACCTCCATGGCGGCCTCAACCCCTGGATCAGTGACGGCACGCCCCATCAGTGGTTCACCCCTGCGGGTGAAACCGCCAACCAGAAGGGCGCCTCCTTCCGCAACGTGCCCGACATGGGCCTCGTCATTCCCGGCGGCTACCCTGGCACCCCCAGTGATGGCGTCGGTACCTACTTCTACACCAACCAGCAGAGCGGCCGGTTCATGTTCTACCACGATCACGCCTTTGGCCTGACGCGGTTGAATGTCTATGCCGGCGAGGCCGCCGGTTACATGATTGTGGATCCCACCGAGACCAGCCTCATCAACCAGGGCATCATCCCCAGCCAGGGCGCTGTGCTGCCCATCTCGAACGATCCCTGGGATGCCACCGGTGGCGTCCATTCCCTCGCCAACGGCGGTTCCGTCTACACCTACGGCATCCCCCTCGTCGTGCAGGACAAGACCTTCGTCCCCGGGCCCAGCGATCTGGCCGCCCAGGATCCCACCTGGGATACCGCCCACTGGGGCGCCTATGGCGACCTCTGGTTCCCCCACGTCTACATGACCAACCAGAATCCCTACGACCTCTCCGGCGCCAACGCCATGGGCCGTTGGGACTATGGCCCGTGGTTCTGGCCCATCGTGCCCACCTGGACTGATCCCAACACGCCGCCGCCCGCGGGCTACCTGCCCTATGGCCACGGCGCTGTCCCCGGTGCCCCTGGGTCCCCCGACATCCCGGGAACCCCCAACCCCTCCCTGGTGCCCGAAGCGTTCATGGATACCCCCGTCATCAACGGGGCGCCCTACCCCACCGTGACCTTGGAGCCCAAGGCCTACCGTTTCCGCATTCTGAATGCGGCCGACGACCGCATGTTCAACTTCGCCTTCTACTATGCGGATCCCGTCAACCCCACCGAAGTGGTCATGATTCCGGCCACCCCGGCTGAAGCAGCCCTGGCCAACACTGCCCTGACTGCCAAGTACGCCACCTCCGCCAATACCACCCCCCCGGTCTGGCCTACTGATGGCCGCGCTGGCGGCGTGGTTGACTGGCGCACGGCGGGCCCGGACATCATCCAGATCGGCTCCGAGAGCGGCTTCCTGCCCGACCCGGTGATCTTGCATCCCCAGCCCACCAACTACAACTACAACCGGCGCGATATCGTCGTGCTGAACATTGCCGAACACGGGCTCTTCCTCGGACCCGCCGAACGCGCCGACATCATCGTCGACTTCTCTTCGGTGCCCAGCGGTTCGACCCTGATCCTCTACAACGACATGCTGGCCCCCGTGCCCGCCTTCGACGTTCGCTACGACTACTACACCGGCGATCCTGACTTCAGCCTCACCGGCGACGGCACCGGCGGCGCGCCCAGCACGCCCATCGGCTACGGCCCCAACACCCGCACCCTCATGCAGGTGAAGATCGCCGGCACCCCGGCGGCCCCCTTCAACGTGGCCAGCCTGCTTGCGGCTTTCAAGTCTGATCCCGCCAAGGGCAGCGCCTTCGCCAATTCCCAGCACCTGCCCATCGTCCCCGAGTCCACCCTCAACTCGGCCCTGGGTACCAACTACCCCGACACGCTCGCGCGCATTTCGAGCTACGACCTGACCTACAACAAAACCGAGAACGGCACGGCCAATGTCCTGATGCCCCTGCAGTCCAAGGCCATCCAGGAGCTCTTCGAACTGAACTGGGGCCGCATGAATGCCACCCTCGGCATCGAGCTCCCCTTCACCAACTTCACCAACCAGACCACCATTCCCATCGGCTACTCCGAGCCCGCCACCGAGCTCCTCACCGATGGCACCACCCAGCTTTGGAAGATCACCCACAACGGCGTGGATACCCACCCCGTCCACTTCCACCTCTTCGATGTGCAGGTCGTCAACCGCGTTGGCTGGGATGGCGCCATCCGTCCGCCCGATCCCAATGAGATTGGCTGGAAGGACACGGTCCGCATGAGCCCCCTGGAAGACATCGTGGTCGCCTTCCGGCCCCTGTCTCCGCGGCTGCCCTTCCCCCTCACCAACAGCGTCCGCTCGATGGATCCAACCCAGCCCGCGAATGCCATTCTCTCCGTCACGGACATCAGCGCCGCCTCCATTCCCCTCGGCAACATCGGCGCCCAGATCCAGGTGTCCAACAGCAACGCCGCCGTCCTTGGCCAGACCGGCCCCGGCTACGACTACGGCTGGGAATACGTGTGGCACTGCCACATCCTCGGCCACGAAGAGAACGACTTCATGCGTCCGGTTGTCCTGACGGTCGCCACCACAGTGCCCGCCTCGCCCACGGCCCTGGCTGTCGCCATTGGCGGCCCCACCCGGCTGGATATGAGCTGGACGGACACGTCCGACAATGAAACCGGCTTCCGCATCGAGCGCAAGACGGGGGCCGGTGCCTTTGCCACCGTCGGCAGCACCGTTCCCGACCAGCGGACCTTCACGGACTTCTCCGTGGTGTCCGGCACCACCTATACCTACCGTGTCTTCTCCTACAACCAGGCCGGTGATTGCGCGACCCCCGCGGTTTCCGCACCCGTCGCCCCCGGCACCGTCACCGCCGCCACCAGTGTGGCCCTGGCCGCCACCCCCCTGACCTCCGCGCCCTTCGGCACGGCCGTCACCTTCACCGCCACCCCCACCGGCGGCGCCAACTGGCAGTATCAGTTCTTAGTCGATGGCGCCATCGTGCAGGATTACAGCGCCATCACCACCTACAGCTTCACCACCACCCAGCCTGTCGGTGTCTACAGCGTCACCGTGAACCTCCGCACCAGCACCTCCAGTGCCGTCGTCACGGCCAACCTTCCCTACATCATCACGCCCCTCAAGGCCACCAGCGTGCAGCTGCTGCCGAACCTGCCCAGCCCGCAATTGGCCGGCAAAGGCATCACCTTTACAGCGACCGGTATTGGCTCGACCAGCTACCAGTACCAGTTCTCGTTGGATGCCGTGGTGGTTCAGGCCTACAGCGCCACCGCCACCTACACCCTCAATCCGTTCATTGCGGCTGGCGCCCACTCAATCAAGGTGGATGTCCGCACCAACCCTGCCTCCCTCACGCCAGATGCCTCCGCGACCCTGAGCTACACCGTCACGGCCGGCACCGACGCCACGGGTGTCACGATTACGCCGAATGTTGCTTCACCGCAGGTCTTTGGCAACCCTGTCAACTTCACTGCTACTGGATCAGGTGCCACTGGCGGAGCTTATGAATACAGCTTCTACGTCAGTTCAGATGGTGGGGTAACGTTCCCCAACATTCAGCCCTGGAGTAGTAATGCAACATGGACGATGCCTGCTTCGCAGGCTGTCAATCCCAGCATTGCAGTGCTCGTCCTTGCGAGGGCTGGTTCCGGAGCAGTCAGGCCCTACGTCTCCGCCATTACCTACTATGCAATCATCTCTTCTTCCCCCACGGGTGCAACCCTTACGCCCTCACTGCCGAGCCCGCAGCTCCAAGGCACTGCGGTAACGTTTAATGCTGCTGGCCAAGGTTCATCAAACTATCAGTACATGTTCCTCCTCTCCAGTAATGGAGGTGTAAGTTGGACTGGAATGCAGGCCTTCAGTACCACTTCTTCTTGGACAATGCCGGCTTCTCAGCCAGTGGGTAACTACTTGGTAGCTGTCTACGTGAGGTCTGGATCTACTGGTTCATACTTCACTACAATCACACCGTTCCAAGTGAACTAAAAGCCACTGAGTTACGCTCGTTCTTAGATTTGTTCCACACAAATTGAGAACAGGCAGTTCTCAGAACAACAACAGGACGCGACCAATCGGTTGCGTCCTGTTTCGTTTGATTGCCATTATCGCTCGGGGCCAATGGAAGACTGAGTCTTTCCGACAGGTATGTACAATCAGAGTCACGGCAGATAAAGCTGAATTTGAGTCAAGGTGAGTCGCGACGCATAAACCCTAAACGGCAACATTTTGGTCTCGATCAGGCCAAATCCAGAACTGCCTGGTAGGCGTACGGAACACACTTGGCGGGATTTCGCTCTACAGCCTCGGGTGGTTCAACTGTTCCATTGGGGCTTCGAACTGCTCGGTTCCGTTGAGTTCTGCGGGGTGGATAAGCTTCAGGAAGGTGCCCCCGGTTCGGGCCCACGTGACTGAGCGATAGCAAGGTGAGTATTTCGCCGGTGGCTCGGCCCGATTGATGGGATAGGCAGGTCGGGGCGGCGCTACCCACTGGCGCAATGCGATGTCGAACAAGCCCGGAGCGGCTTCCTTCAACACCGGCCAACCGCAATCGCCCGACAAGGCTTCCTTCGCCAGGATCCCACCTCGTGGATACACTCGACCAACTTTCCAAGAAAGACGGAACCGTAGAAAATAATTGAAACCATGTCGAACCCTTGATCAGGCGGAATAACCAACTTGGTTTGACTAATCACATTTATGTGGAATGGCAATAGCCTCCCCGTCGAAATAGGGATCGGTGATCTTCTTTCCATTAGCCATGTCTTGGACTAGATACCCGAGGGAGTCAAATACGGCAAGGATATCGACAACCTTGTTGCCAAATTTCTCTAGCAGGGGATGGCTGAGTTCAAATAGAACCGTGGGTCTAAATTCTCTAAGTATTTGCTTTGCACCTGATATAACAAGATATTCAGCACCTTCGGTGTCTATAAGAAGAAGTGAGGGGTGTAGATCGTGATTCTTAACAACATTATCTAGTGTGTCGCACGGTACGCGAACAGCAGTCTGTACTTGCCCTTCTGTTGATCGATGTACTATCCCATCAATCGAAGAGTACTCAGGCTTTCCAGGAATAGTACTTAGGGTGACCTCGCCCTTTTTGGAGCCTAAGCAAGTTCGCAGGGGAATGACTCGCCCGCTTTGACGATTACGGATGATGTTCTGCTCCAGTAGTTCGAATGCTTCAAGATTTGGCTCGATCGCCAAAACTTTTGTTACTAACGGTAGTTGTGCCAAATAAATGGACATTAACCCAATGTTAGCACCAATATTTATGCACTCGCCGCCATTCTGGCGAAGCAACTGCTCTAGGTGGGCAGTCACTTCTGGTTCATATTCGCCACTGAGGATTATCCGCTGAGCAAGATGGGATGTCGCACAAAGGCGAAATTCTCCAGGAATATTGCCTGGGGAAAGAATGACATGGCCACCGCGGACGGTTCGTTCATAGTTGGCCAATATCCTATTCATTTTTCCATGCAACACAATCCGGCGAAGGGAAATGATAGGCCCAAGAAGAAAACGAACGGTCTTGTTGTATTTTATCGGTTTCACAAATGTTCCTATGGTTTGGTGGAGGCACTTAAAATTTCATATGAATTCAAAACTGCCTTCCAGAAAAATTGAGAATAAATTTGGATTACAACCGGGTTACCAAGGTGTCTAAAAGAGACAGGAAGTAGCCTGGGGATTTCTTCCACCATGGGAATTGACAACAGTTTGATCCCACCATGCGATGGTGCTCGATCTGGGTCAAGCCCAATCAGCAGGTGGGCCGGCAAGTGGTGTTTAGAAAATCTAGATTGCCACAACATATAATCTTCAGGCCATCGACAGTTCAGTCGGCAGCAACGGAATGCATTTCAGGCTGAACACGGTTTTCAACCAATGCTTGTTTTCAAGACACGCAAACCAAATGGTGTACCTATGGGAACGAAATAAAGGATGACAACGAAGGTTGTGAGAATTCATGATGGAACCGTCTGGTAGCCTGGACCCTATGATCCCGTCAGAGCCCCGCCTACAGCCTCCGCTCGCGACTTTCCTGTCCGCTTGGGTTGCTTCCATCCAAAGAATTTGGCCTACGCTGCGGATTCCCCTTCAGGCCGGACTGATCATGGGGGTTCTGACGGCCCTGGTGATGATCTGCCTGCCGAACCAGTACAAGTCCGAAGCCCGAGTACTGGCCGCCGACAACCGCTCCAGTTCCGGCGGCACAGCGGCCATGGCGGCCGCTGCCGTGGGAGTGAGCATCCCTGGCCAGGATAGTGCCGACGCGGCCTACGTGGACATCCTCAATAGCCGCACCCTGCGGGAAACCCTGCTGCAGACCCCCTTCACCTTCAAGGTGCGCACCTGGCACTTTGGGAGTGAGCAAGTCCGCCAGCAGACCCTCTACGAGTTCCTGGACAAGAAGAACATGGACCGGGCCGTGAAGGCCCTGAAGACCATGATCACCATCACCCGGGATCCGAAATCCAAGCTGCTCGCGCTCACCGTCGAGACCGAAAGCCCCATGCTCAGCCAGCAGGTGGTCCAGCGGATGGTAGGAATGCTGGATGAGTTCGTGGTGACCAAGTCGCGGACCCGGGGCGGTACCAAGGCGGCCTTCGCGGAGAAGCGCCTCGGCGAGGCCCGCATCGAACTGGCCCAGGCCGAGGAAGCTTTCCGGGCCTTCCTTGATGGCAACCGGAACTTCCTGCAGAGCCCAGACCCCTCTGTCCGAATCAAGGGCCAGCGGCTAGAGAACGAGGTTAAGCTGCGCACCCAATTGCTCATGACCCTGGCTATCGGTCGCGAGCAGTCTCTGCTCGAAGAAAAGAACGATATGCCCATCCTAAACGTCCTTGATGCGGGGAACCTGCCCATCGACAAGAGTGCCCCGGCCCGGGGCAACGTTGTCCTGGCCATTCTGACCCTTACCACGGCGCTCACTTGGTTCATCCAGAATCGCAGCCAGGTGTTTACTAAACTCGTACGTGGTCCCAGCCAAACCGCCGAATAGGGCAAGGACCCGCAATCGTTTTTTCGTTCCAGACTCATGAGGCCCTGGGAACCCGTGAAGATCGTATACGTCCATAGCCAAGCCGCCTGGCACGGGTTTTCGGAAACCATTCGGTGTCTGATCCGGGACTCGCGGTCCGTCCGGATCGCCGAGGTCGGCGCTGGCGCTAACCCGACCCTGCCCCTGGACTATGTCCGTGAACAGAGGCTGGACTACACTCTCATTGATATTTCGGAGATCGAATTGGCCAAGGCCCCCGCTGGCTACCGGAAGATTGTGGCCGATGCAGGAAGCCCCGGGCTTACCCTCCCGGATCAATTCGACTTCATCTTCTCGAACATGTTGGCCGAGCATGTGGCAGATGCGGAGCAGTTCCACCGGAACATGTTCAGCCTGCTGCGGCCGGGGGGGGTGGCCTTCCACTACTTCCCGACCCTCTTCTCGCTCCCAATGGTTGCCAATCGGTTTGTCGGGGATGGACTAGGCCAGCGGATCATGGATCGCATCCTGCCCGGAATGCGGGCCAAGTCAGGCAAGATGGCGAAATTTCCTGCCTACTATCGCTGGTGCTTCGGCCCCTTCGCCTTCCAGGAGCGCCGGTTCGCCAGGCTCGGGTTCCAGGTGCTCGAGTACCGGGGGACCTACGGGTACCACGGCTACTTCCAGCGGTATCCCAGGCTCATGGCCCTGCACGAGCGCCTTACCCAGTGGTGTCTGCGGCATCCCGGCCCTTGGTTCACCAGTGGAGCCCAGGTCCTGCTTGCCAAGGACGGTAGTTTCCTCGAAGGGATTCCCCCGGTTGCCGAGTTTCATCCGTGACGGATTCAGAGCCCCATCCTGGAGACACTCCGATTCCCGTGAAGTCCACCAACGCGGAGGGGCCGGACAAAGACAGAAAACTGGGTGGCGGAGTCCCCGCTCCCGGCCGACGCCGGGCGGCCCTGGGTTCATTTCTAGGGAGCTTCGCTAACACCCTTCTGGTTTCTCTGCAGGCCGTGCTACTGGTGCCCTTCGTCCTCCGCAACGTGGGCCCCGCCGTCTACGGGGCCTGGCTGGCCTCGGGGGATCTGCTGAACTGGATTCAGGTAATGGATCTGGGGCTTCAAAGCATTCTCATTCAACGGGTGGGGGCGGCCCACGGCAGCGGGGATGAAAAAAGGGCGGGGCGGTGGTTTCTCACGGGGGCCCTGGTCCTAGGACTGCTGGCCCTAGTGCTAACGGGGGCGGGATTCGGCCTCGCGGCGGTGGTCCCGGACGTCTTTCACCTATCAGGGGCGGATGCGGGGTTATTGAGCAGCTGTTTCGCCGTGGGTTGCCTGGCGGCGGGGATCGCCTTGTTCAACAACGCCTTCGTTGGTCTGGGCCGGGCCATCCAGGAAACCCAGTTCATTCATGGAGTCTTGTTCATCTCCTCTCTTTTTGGCTTGCTTACGGCGCTGGCACTTCTCTGGTGCGGGCTGGGGCTCCGGGCCATCGCACTGGCCATGCTCGTACGGTCCCTGGTGGCCCTGGCCGGGGGGCTATGGTTCCTGCTGGTGGTGGTGCCCAGGGAACTGCGGCGTCACTTCCGCCTGGACCGGGCTGTCCTCAAGGCGTACCTGAAGTCGATTCCGGCTACCTCCCTTGGAGGGATCGGCTTTGCTCTGGTCAGCCAGAGCGAAACAGCCATCGTGGGCAACTTGGCGGGCCCCCAGCTGGCCTTGATCTACAACCTGACCCGGAAGGCCGCGGATGTGGGGAAGAACCTGGTGGACATGATCGGCTTCGCCAGCTACGGGGGCTTTGCCCACCTCACCGCTTTAGCCCCGCCTACAGAAATCCGTCGCGTCTACTTGGAGCTTCGCTTCCTACGGTTGGCTGCGGCCATCGCCGTGGCCGGCGCCTATCTGCTAGTGAACCATGCCCTGGTTCGGGTTTGGGTCGGGGAGGCGGCCTTCGGTGGGCCCCTCCTTACGGGGCTCTTCACGGTCCAACTTGTCGTCACCGGCGATTCGTACCTAGTGAACTACCTGTTCCGGGCCACGGGCGCTGTGGAGAGGGGGTCCTGGATCCTCGCCGCAGAGGCCCTGCTCCGCATGGGGATGATGGTCGTGGGCATGCGCCTGCTGGGCGTCCATGGAATTCCTTTGGCCGGCATTCTGGTGACTCTCCCCTTCTTGATTTGGGTGGATCGCCAGCTGATGGACCGGTCCGCCAGCCCTGCCCCCCAAAGAGAGACTTGGCAGGCCCTGGGGCGCACTTATCTGCAGGGTGGGGCGCTGCTGGTTGTCCTGGGCTATGCCTCGGCTGGCTTAAGCAACCTCGGTTGGTTGGGGATCATTGGGACAGGATCTCTAGCCTTCATTTCTGTATTTCTAGCTCTATTTTGGGGTGCCGAACCTGTCGCACGGGCAGGGGTAATATCCTATGTGCCGTTCTTGTCTCGCCCCTGGAGCTTCCGTGGTTGAATCAACACGGCCCGTACTCTCTCTAAGTTGGCGGCACCTCGCGCCAATTGGAATAGTTCAGGCATACCTCTGGCTCACAGTGGCCGTTTTCGCATGGGGGCCTTGGGTTTGGCGTGTCGAGAATCCGTGGAAGGTTTATACCTTTTTGACACTTGCCCATCTGGCGCTGGGTTTTGGGTATTTTCATGGAATCCGCGAGGAAGTGCGCATCTACCATGGGCGGTTCAGCGCCGGCAGTCTCGTCAGTATGGGAATTTGGGCATCATTACTCATCTTCATTCCCACGAACTTGTTTCGAACAGGGACCATTTTCCCCCAGGTTGCCCAAGGGCTGCTCGATCCTGGAGCAGCATACGACACGAGTTTTTACCTTCGATCTGGTGCTGGTAGGTCACCGTTCGCTGAATACTTGAGGTTTATTTTGGGTCCACTCCTCGCTCTTCCTATTCCGCTTGGAATCTACTACTGGAAGGGATTGTCCTGGGCCCAACGTGTCGGGATCATGTTTGTATGCCTCTCCACGGTTGCCATGTTCATTGCTATGGGCACAAATAAAGCAATTGCCGATATGGTCATTATTACTCCGTGGCTTATCGGAGCAGGTGCAGCCGCTAAACGATTCAAAATTTCAAAACGATTTCTTGTGAGTTGGGCCTGCATTCTTGGCGTGGGGCTAACTTCGTTTTTTCTTTTTTTCAGTGCGGGGTCGATTAGTCGAGGGGAAGGGGCCGGGTTTGCAGTTAGTGGCGCGATGCCTCATGTCGACGTAAAAGCTGACATGGACCACCCACTGCTTGTACATGCGTCCCCCGAAACCAGGGTCGGCATCCTCGGGCTAAGTATGTATTTAACATGTGGGTATCAGGCCTTGGCCATGAGCCTTGAAGAGCCGTGGGTTCCTTGCTACGGGGTCGGCAACTCATATTTCCTTCAAAGGCAAGCCGAAAGAATCCTGGATCGGAATGATCTCGCAAGCCGAACCTACCCGGCTAGGCTCGAAGCACATGGATGGGATTCATTGGTGCTTTGGTCCTCGATCTATCCATGGCTGGCCTCGGACCTGTCTTTTCCCGGCACGATCTTGGCTGTCTATTGGATTGGATGGCTTTTTGCGGTGCTTTGGCGAGACGTTGTCGATGCTGGAAATCCGATTGCGGTGTCCCTCCTTGCCCAAGTTTTGATAATGATTTTCTACTTTCCCGCCAATAACCAGATCATGCAATTTGGCGAGGGGCTCTCTGCTTTCGTAGTTACCCTTGCCGTTTGGTATTGGACTCGATCGGACGGAATGCGGGAGACAATTCCGGCGACTAGGGCAGGCCATGGTTGAGTTCGTTTACGTGGGCTCCATGGTCCCCGACCGGGCACCCTTTAATGCCCCTCCCTTCAGCCGCAGCGGGAACAACTTCCAGACGGAGGTAGTCCGGGGGTTGGCAAGTCTCGGGATGGAACCTAGTCTTGTCCTTTCCTTTGAAACGCTCCCAGGGTTCCCCAAGCATCCACGGCTGTGGGTATCCGGGCAGCGGCTTAGCGAGGGCGAATTGCCGACCCTCCGCCTGCTGGGTTTCCTCAACTTAACGCCCTTCAAGCAGGTGGGGCTGGGGATTGCAACATTCGTTCGGCTCGCGGCCTGGTCCCTAGCGAGGATCGGCAATCCGAGGGTCATCCTTGCCTGCAACCTGAGCGTACCTCCGGGCCTCTTCGTTTGGTTGGCGGCGCGGCTGACTGGGGCGCGAGTCTGTGCTTCGTTGATTGACATTGAGATTCCAGGTGTAACCGTACCCGATACCCTCTTCTTCCGATGTGACTTCTTGATGCATCGGTTTTTGATCCCCCGGCTTGATGGCCGGGTAGTAATTGTCGATGCTATTCGCCAAGAATTCGCCCTCGGACAACCCTGTCTCCAGGTTGAGGGAGGGGTGGGCGATGACCTCATCCTGCGCACACAACTAGAACACCGGCCCCAGCCCGAGGGACCGTTCCGGATGGTGGCGGTTGGAAAACTGGACGAAACCAATGGCTTCGACCTCATGCTGGAGGCAATGCAACATCTGCCTGGGGACGGTTGGTCGTTGGATATCGCTGGATCGGGGCCATTGGCATCGCGCATCGAGCAGGCAGCCACCGCAGATCCGCGGATTCGGGTCCACGGCTTCCTGGATCTGAAGGGGGTGCTGGCCTTGTACCGGCGGGCGGACTTGATCCTGGTGATCCGGAAGACCAAAACGCGGAACACTCGCTACTTCTTCCCCGGGAAATTATTCGAGGCGCTGCTGTCGGCGGTGCCGGTACTGGCGACAAACACAGGCCATCTCCGGGCGGAGTATGGAGACTACCTGTATGTGCTCGAGGATGAGACTGCCGAAGGTTTTGTCTGCAATATCCAGGCCATTCAGACGATTTCCCTCAGCCAGCGACAGGAGCTGGGCGCCAGGGCCAGGGCTTTCATGATCGCCGAGAAGCACTGGCAGACCCAGTGCCGCAAACTCAAGGACTACCTCGAAGGACTCTGTTAGATGCAACACAGCACGGGGAAGCCCCGAATCCTGGTCTTGGTTCCTTACTACTTGCCTGGCTTCAAGGGGGGAGGATCAATCAGAGCTGTGGTGCATTTAATCGACCACTTGCAGAATGAGCTCGAGTTCGTAGTGGCCACTGGAGCCCGTGATTTCTGTGAAGGGGAGTCCTATTCAATCCAGGCCCGTGTTGAGACGGTCGCCACTGAGGGCTACGATATCCGCTATTTCTCAAGTAACTGGAACCTGCTCGCTGGAATGTATCGTCTGCTGAGGGAGCCATGGGATCTGATCTACCTGAACAGCGCCTTCTCCCCGGGGTTTTCGCTCCTGCCACTGCTGATCCTTCGTGTGCTAGGGGCAGCCAAGGTCCCTGTGGTGATGGCGCCCCGAGGTGAGTTTCTGGATGGCAACCTGGAGAGCCATCGTCTCAAATTCATGAAGAAGAAGCTGTTCGTTGGTATCGCGCGGGCCTTGGGGCATTTTCGTGGCATGGTGTTTCACGCTACAAGTCCAGCCGAGGCCGAGAGCATCCGATCTCTGGACCTGGGACCAACCTCGATTACACGCGCTCCGGACCTGCCACCCCGGGGGCACCGAGATGTTTTGAAATTGGGTATCAAGGATCCAGGAAGATTGAGGGTCGTGTTCGTTTCGCGTATCGTGCCGGGGAAAAACCTTCGGTTTGCACTCGAAGCGCTGCGGGGGGTGCAGGCCGCGGTGGATTTCGACATCGTGGGGCCCATCGGGGACGAGGCCTACTGGGCAGCCTGCCAACAAGTTATCGCCTCGCTGCCGGGCCATATCCGGGTTCAATACCTCGGGCCGGTCCCACATGCGGAGATCCTCAAGGTCTTCGCCTCGCATGATGTCTTCCTCTTCCCCACCCAGGCCGAGAACAACGGCTACGTGATCCTGGAGTCCCTCCTGGCGGGCTGCCCGGTGCTGCTGAGTGATCGGACCCCTTGGCGGGGCCTACGGGAATTGGGGGTGGGCCGCGATCTCCCCCTGGAGGGGCCGGCGGCCTTCAGCGCCGCCCTGGAGGAACTGGCGGCCCTGTCGCCCGAAGCCCATCTCGCCATGCGGGAGCGGGCCCAGGCCTATGGCCAGGAGCGCCTGTCCGCCTCCGAAGATGTCGCCGCCACGCGGGCGATGTTCCGGGAGGCCATGAGGTGAGGGCTGCGGCTCGGCCAGGGCCAGCAACCCGGAGCGATCGCCGCGTGACCGGGCGCTTCCACCCGAAGGGGGCCCCACCTCTTGGCGGACCGCCACCTTGATACTTCCCGGGGGAGGCTGCCCGGTACCGGGATACTTCGTGTCTTTCCGGCAGGCATGTCTAATCTGAGTCCCTGCGGCTAAATCCAAATTTGGGTCCACCTGAGTGGCGACGACTCAACCCAAATCGCCCACATTTGGGTCCCGATCAGGCCGAATCGATAGCCGCCCGGTAAGTCCATGGCATCCATTTGCCTGGCTCCTGCTCCACAGCTTCAGGGTGCTTCAGCAGTTCGATCAGGTAATCAAACGGTTCGATCCCGTTGAGTTCTGCGGAGTGGATCAGACTCATGAACGTGTCCCCGGCCCGGGCTCCCGTGACTGAGCGGTAGAACAGCGAGTTCTTCCGGTGCATGATGGCCCGTTTCACGACTGTTTCGCAGGCATTGTTGTCCAGCGGAGCGCCTGGTTCGCGGAGGAACAGCGTAAGCGGGATCCAGTGCTTGCGCATATAGGTGATGGCTTGCCCCAATCCTGAATTGGGCTCCACCTTCCCGCCCTCGATCTGGTCGCGGAGCCAGGTTTCCAGACCCGCCATGATGGGACCACTCTCGCTCTGATGGAACGCGAGTCGGGCGCGGGGATCCAACTGCTCCCGCTTGGCCTGGGCGTCGTTGCGGTAGACCTCCTTCAACTCCCTCAGCAGGTGCTCGACCTCCTCGGGGAACCGGTTCTCCACCTCCACGAACCGCCGCCGGGCATGGGCCAGGCAGTGGGCCAGGATGGTGTTCAACTCTCCAGCCTCACCAACGGTGTTGGCGGCCAGGGCATCGCACATTTGAATGGGAGCCGACAGCCCCTCGGCCCGCTGCTTGAGGACAGCTTCGAGATTCTCCCCGGCGTGATTGTGGCTGGTGCGGAACAAGGCGATGCGAGTATTCCCACATCGGGAAAGGATGGCGCTGGTATAGATCGCCTTCCGTCCCTCCCTGGCGATGGGGGTCTTTTCGAGAATCCGCATGACCGTGTCGTCGTTGAACAGCACCTCGCCCTGGGCGGCCTGGCGCGTGAGTTCTGCGTGGGCCGGAGCGAGGAGGCCGGCGGCTTTGAGGATGATCTCCCACTGGGTCGAGACCGGCAGGGGGATCCCGAAACCGGTCTGGAGCTTCTCGATCCGGTTCATGGGCAGGCCCGCCCCGTAGCGCAGCAGGCCCAGCATGGCGGCCACGCTCTCATCGTACTTCTCCGTGCCCGCGCCTGCGGGTGCAGGGGCCGTGAACACCTCTCCGCAAAGGTTGCAGCGCCGACGCTCCAGTTCGTAAATGGTGGCCGTGAACGGGGCCACGCCCTTGATGCGCAGCAGCGTGGCCGGTTCCTTCTGCGGATACACCTTGCCGTTGGGACACTCCGGGCAAGGCTCGCCGCTGGCGTTCCCATCCAGGGGCACGGGGATCCGTGTGGCCTTTGGGAAGTCTGCCGCCGCATTGCGGCCATGGCCCTTTGGCTTCTCCCGCTTCTCCTTGGGCCGGGGCTTGGTGGCCGGGTTTCCTGCCTCCATCGCCTCCCGGCAGACCGCCGCGAACGATTCGGTTTTCGGGCCGAATAGGAGGAACTTCAGGCGCTGGTTGCTCGCGCCGTTCCGCTCCGCCTCCTCGCGGAGAGCGATCATGGTTTCGACGAGTGCCCGCATGTTCGCGTAGACCTCACCCTCACCCATGGACTCCCGGATCCTGGCCACATCACTGCGCAGCACTTCTGCAGGGATCTCGCGAAATTGGATATCCGGACGCAGGGGAGGTGGCGGTGTCTTCTGGCGGCGCTTGGTGTGTCCCATGTCATCGAATGTGAGACATTTTTGTATACGGTACAAGCGAAAATAAGTCGAAACACATCAAATAGATAACTCTGCGCCCCGCTCCACCATGCCTCCCACCTGCCGCCACGCCGCAGGCACTTTGGCCCCATGCGGATCGCCCCCGCAGATGAGCACCTGGAGTTCATGCGCCAGTAGGCGCGCCGACGCTGCTCCCGGCTTGCCCGGCCACCAGCGGAACCGCCCCTTGGAGAGCCGTTTCTGGCACAGCCAGTAGCCCTGTCCATCGAAGGCCAGCAACTTCACCGATGTGCCCGACCGGCCCCGGAACACGAACACCGTTCCGGAGAAGGGATCCCCCGCCAGCGTTTCCCGGCAGAGTTGTGCCAGCCCATCGATCCCACGCCTGAAATCAACCGGCTCCACCGCCACCAGAATCCGCATCTGTGGGGTGATCTGGATCAACCTCGACTCCCCAGAAAGGCCGCCACGATCCCTGCGGCCTCCAGGCCACGCCCAGCCTCCAGTTGGATACAAATCCGAGCACCATCCGGCGTGGCGATCTCGATCGTCGCTCCGGGTGTCGGCGCCGACACACTCTCGGGGGTCAAGGTTATCGGCACCTGGACGAAGGTGGGCTTCACCAGGCCGGGCTTCTCCGTGGCCCTGGCCATGCGCAAACGAAGGGACTTGTAGTCCAAGCCGACGGCCCGGGCGATCTTGCAGGCACCGTAGATCCTGCCGAGAACCACCGCGCTGTCCCAAATCTCCACCGGCATTGGGCCACGCTCAGCCCGGCCCTCTCTCCATCCGTTTACC
>JBBRZL010000075.1:0-16777 GCA_038236735.1 Holophagales bacterium
ATCGGGCACTGGCAAGGAACTGGTGGCCCACGCCCTCCACTACAATTCGCCCCGGGCGGAGAAGCCCTTCATCAAGGTGAGTTGTGGAGCCCTGCCCGAGAACCTTATCGAATCCGAGCTGTTCGGGTACGAGCCCGGCGCCTTCACGGATGCCCGCCACCAGAAGAAGGGCCGCTTCGAACTGGCCCACGGTGGCACCCTCTTCCTGGACGAAGTGGGCGAGCTGTCCGCGGCGACCCAGGTGAAGCTGTTGCGGGTGCTCCAGGAGCGCGAGTTCGAGCGGCTGGGCGGCGTCAGTTCCGTGAAAGTGGACGTGCGGCTCATCGCCGCCACCCACCGGGACCTGGAGGCGGCCGTGAAGGCCGGCACCTTCCGGGAGGATCTCTACTACCGCCTGCACGTCTTCGAGCTGTTCATGCCACCCCTCCGGGAGCGCCAGGCGGACATCCTGCTGCTGGCTGACCATTTCGTGGAGAAGATCGCGGCGGCCCAAGGCAAGGACGTCCGCCGCATCTCCACCTCTGCCATCGACATGCTGGTGGCCTACCACTGGCCCGGCAATGTGCGCGAACTGGAGAACGCCATCGAGCGGGCCATTCTGGTCTCCGAAGGCGGCGTGATCCACGCCCACCACCTGCCCCCCTCCCTGCAGACGGCGGAGGTGTCCGGCACCCTGCCAGGCAACGGCTTGGGCGATGCGGTGGCGGCTTTCGAGAAGGATCTGCTGCAGGACGCCCTGAAGTCCGCCCGGGGCAACCGTTCCCGTGCGGCCCGGCTGCTGCAGACCACGGAACGGATCCTGAACTACAAGGTCCAGAAGTACGGACTGGAGCCCGAGCGGTTCAGGGCTTCCTAGGGCATAAAATTACATATATGTAATATATTTCAATAAATTTTACATTTTTGTTAAGCAGAAGATTGAAAAAACAGTTTCGATTCAGACTATAACCCAATCAATAACAAAAATTAGAATTGCCAAAGGCCCGACAATTCGTTCCGGTACGCTCCCTGCCATTGGATTTGGGCAAGGGGGCCGATGGTCGGTCCCCTGGAACCCACCAGCGGAGGGCACCATGACCACTGGGAGCGCCCAGCACCTGCCCTGGACCCTCGTCGCGTCTATTCCCAGCGCAACGTCGGACAGCTTTTCCACGGGCAGGCGAATCCTGTACCGGGCGCTCGCCGTGGTCGTGGCCCTGGCGGCCATCGCACCCCTGTTCTTCGGGGCCGACCTGAATGGCAGTGCCTCTTTTGGGGGTCAGAAGGTGCAGGCCCAGGTGGCCGGCCTTCCGCTGATGCTGCAGGGCAGCAGGACCGTGGCACTCGCCGCCGAAGGGCCTGCTCCTGGCCGCATCCAGCACCATTGACCGCCAACCGCCCAACGTCAGTATTATATGACGATTGAGTCATCAATCATTTTCTCGGGCGACTGCCCTCTTCATACCCCTCTCTGGAGCGCGACATGCAGTTGTTCAAGACCCTTTCCCTGCTGGCGGCCCTGACTGCCGGATTGGCGGCCCAGGCCCCGGCCACGCCAACGCCCGCGCCCGCAGCACCGCCGGCCCCACCCCCGCCGCCTTCCATCCTCGGCTTCGCGCTGACCGGCTCCAGCACCCTCGGTTCCCAGTACATCTTCCGCGGCCTCACCCAGACGGACGGCAAGCCCACCATCCAGGGCGAACTGGACCTGGTGCACCTTTCGGGCTTCTACCTCAGCACCAGCCTCAGCAACATCACCTGGATCACCGACCAGTTCAGCTCGGGACCGGTCTCCTCAGGGGTGGAGGTGGATCTGTTCGGGGGCTACAAGTGGGCCTTCGCCAAGGACTGGGCTCTGGACCTCGGCGCCTACCGCTACTTCTATCCTGGTGACTACAAGAGCGTACCCGGCTACGGCCCCAACACCACGGAGGGCTACCTGGGCCTCAGCTATGCCTGGGCCAGCCTCAAGTACTCGCGGGTCCTCAGCGCCGGCAATTTCGGAATCGCCGATGCCACCGGCTCCACCTACGTGGACCTCAGCCTGACCATTCCCCTGGGTGAGAGCGGCTGGTCCGTGCTGGCCCATGGCGGCAAGACCACCTTCAACACGAGCAGTTCCGCGGCCAACGACCTCCTGGGTTACACGGACTACAAGTTGGGCGTTTCGGTGGCGCTGAAAGACTGGACCCTCGCCCTGGCGGGCACCAATGCCGACACCAAGGATGCCGGCTACAAGAACGCCCTGGGCCGCAACATCGGCAAGGACCGCGTGACCTTCACCATAGGCAAGGCCTTCTAACTCCCGAGACCCGCACGACGACCCATGCCACCGGTTTGGCCGGTGACGGGCCTGGCCCTACCTGCACGACCTTCGACCCCTTTGTTCTAAGGAGCACCCTATGGCACGGATCAGGCACCGGGAAGAGACCCTTCCCCTGAAGGACAAACTCGCCAGGCTGGCGGTCCGGATGAAGGATCCGGAGTGGCGCCGCTACGGCATCACCATGGCCTCCGGCAACCTGCTCGGCATCCTCCTGGTGCTGGGCATGATGGTCCTCATCCCCGTGCTGCTGACGGGCACCTCCGCCCGGGCGGATACGCCCGCCGCCACGAGCGTGCCTGCGGCCACGCCGGCCACCGTTACCCCCCCCGCGGCCGCGCCGGAACCGGCCCCGGCACCCCCGCCGCCGGTGGTACTCGCCAAGGACATCGTCAACCCCCTCAACACGGTGTGGACGCTCATCGCAGCCTTCCTGGTCTTCGCCATGCAGGTGGGTTTCGTGATGCTGGAAGCGGGCTTCTGCCGCTCCCGGGAGACGGTGAACGTGCTGGTCGAATGCGTCTTCGACACCTGCCTCTGCGGCATCCTGTTCTGGGCCATCGGCTATGCCTTCATGTTCAGCGAGGGCAACGGCTTCATCGGCTACCACTGGTTCTTCCTCAAGGGCGTCCCGGCGACCTATGGCACCACTGGCGTGGCCATCCTGGCCCACTGGATCTTCCAGTTCGCCTTTGCGGACACCTGCTCCACCATCACCTCCGGCGCCATGATCGGCCGCACCGATTTCATTGGTGACATTCTCTACAGCTTTGCCGTCTCCGGTTTCATCTACCCCATCATCGGCCACTGGGCCTGGGGCCCCGATGGCTTCCTCGCCACCATGGGTGCCGCCGGCAAGTTCCTCCCCTCGCTGGGCATGAACTTCCATGACTTCGCCGGCTCCACCGTGGTGCACACCATTGGTGGCGCCGTGGCCCTGACAGGTGCCGTGGTACTGGGCCCCCGTCTCGGGCGTAAGTTCAAGCGGGACGGCGGCGGCCCCATGACGCCCCACGATCTCACCATCGCCGTGTGCGGCGGCTTGCTGCTCTGGTTCGGCTGGTATGGCTTCAATCCCGGCAGCACCCTGTCCGCCATGGATTTCGAAGGCATCGGCCGGGTCTCCGCTAATACCACCCTCGCGGCCTGCGCCGCCGGCCTCAGCGCCGTGTTCTTCACCTACTACCGCACGGGCAAATGGGATCCGGGTTCCATCACCAATGGTTTCCTGGCGGGCCTGGTGGCCATCACGGCCCCTTGTTACTGGGTGAGCCCTTTCGGTTCGGTCCTGATCGGGACCATCGCCGGCGTCATTGTGATCCTGGGCGTGGACCTGCTGGAGTACCTGCGCATCGACGACCCCATCGGCGCCGTGCCGGTCCACATGATGAACGGCATCTGGGGCACCCTGTCGCTCGGCCTCTTCGCCAGTGGGCAGTTCTCGGCCGTGGGTAGCGACCCTATCTCGCCCGACCTCACCTCCAAGCTGACGGGCCTCTTCTACGGTGGGGGCTACAAGGTCCTGGCTGCCCAGGCCATTGGCAGCGTCATCGTCACCGTGGCCACGCTGGCGGTGTCCTTCGCGGTCATGTATGCCCTGGATGCCAAGGGCCTCCTCCGGCTCTCGGAGGAGGGCGAACACGATGGCCTGGATCTCCACGAGCACGGCATCTCGGCCTATCCCGAGTACGTGATCTCGGCCCTGGCTTCCCCGGCGGGCGCCCCTTTGCGGGTTCCGGCCGGCGGGAAGAAGTGAGCGGAGCATGAATCGACCTTGCCCATCCCCCTGTCACAGGAGCCACCCATGAAAATGATTGTTGCCATCATCCGACCCGATAAGTTCGAAGAGGTGCAGGCCGCCCTGGTGGCCAAGGACATCTACCTGATGACCGTCTCCGATGTCCGCGGTTGCGGCACCCAGAAGGGCTATGCGGAGCAGTTCCGGGGCAACAAGATCGGCCTCGTCCGCCTGCTCCCCAAGGTCAAATTGGAGATCGCGGTGAACGAAGAGTTCGTCCAGCCCGCGGTGGAAGCCATCATGGCGGCGGCCAAGTCCGAGCCCAGTCATCTGGGCGACGGCAAGGTGTTCGTCCTGAACCTGGAGGAGTGCTACCGGGTTCGTACCGGCGAAACCGGCGGGGCCGCCATCGGGCCCTGATCTCGGCCGCCCGGCCCCTTCGTCACGAAGTCAGGCAAAGGCCCGAGGTCCCTCAGTTCTCGCTCTGGGTTGGTGGGGAGACGTTCTGGCAGCGTGCCGGGACGGTTAAGTCAGAGCACCTGGAGGCCGAAGGCCTTTGCCGGACCATGCATCTCAGCCCTTGGCTGGGATGCCACAGATGGCCTCCTCCGGGAGGCCATTCTGCGTCCATGCCAGCCCCTTTGATGGTTCGCGACGATCTACTTGAACGTCTTCAGGGCCTGCGCCGTGGCCTCCAGCAGGGCTTCGGAGCCAACGGGGTGCCCGGTGGCCTGCTGCATCCAGAGGTCAGGGGTCAGGCGGCCCTGGGTGGCCATGCGTTCGAAGGTCCGGCCCAGGTCACCGGAACGCTCGATCTCATGTTCGATCTGGAAGGCGATCATGTGGCCGATGGCGTAGTCGGGCAGGTACAGGAAGCTGCTGATCATGTGGCTGTAGATGCCCAGCAGCACGCAGTCCTGCTGGCCCAGAACCGGGGCGTAGTAGCGGTTCCAGACGTCCCTGGCGATGCCCAGCACGGCTTCCCGCAGCTGGGCGGGGGTGGCGCCGGGATGGTCGTAGAGCCAGTGCCACACGGCCGTGTCCACCAGGCCCACACCGGCGATCTCGTAGGCCCCCCAGAAATCGTTGAGGGTCTTCTCGGCCAGGGCTTTCGCATCGGGCGCGGGCTGACCCAGCAGGCGGAGGTCCTGGGCCTGGAAGACGAAGGCGAGCGCCTCGGTGAAGGCGGTGTTGGGTACGCCGTTCAGCAGCCAGTGATCCACGTTCACCAGGGAGAAAGTCTGCTCTACGTTGTGGCCCATCTCGTGGACGGCGATGTTGAAGCCCTTGTAGTCCATGCCGTCGCGGCCGACGCGGGTGCGCAGGTGCGCGTTGTCGCCGCGCCGCTGGGCGCCCATGGCATGGCCCGAGCCGCGGGCGGGATCCACTTCGATGCGGCTGGCCAGCCAGGCCGAGCGCTCCGGGCTGAAGCCCAGGCCCTTGAGCAGGTTCGGAATGTCCGCCTTGTAGGCGGCGGCCGTGGGGTACTTGGCCCGCAGCAGGGCGTCCAGCTTGGCCTCGTCCAGGGTGGCCCCGGGGCGGAAGCCGTTGTACCAGACATCGAAGGGCTCCAGCTTGCGGCCGAGCCGCTGCTCGATGACCTTGGCCACCTGCGGCACCAGCGGGCTGCCGCAGAGTTCCTCGAGCATCCTGCGGACCCTGGCTTCGGGGATCTGCCGACCCTCGTCGAAGCTGCGGGCGATATGGGTGGGGGCGGTGGGACTGTAGGGATCGGCCTTCTTGGCCGCCAGGAAGCAGTCCAGCAGCACCTTGTAGCGGGTGTCGGGTTCCGGCGCGGCGCTGGGCTTCAGGTCCGCCGGCATGGGCCGGTCGCTGTCCCGCACGGCAGCGGCCTGCACCGCATTGGTGAAGGGGTTCCAGTCCACCAGGGGGTTGTCGATGACCGTGGCCGGGATGGTCTGGGTGACGATGCGTTCCATCACCTTCTGGATCAGGCGCTGGCGATCGAGTCCCGCCGCGCCTCCGGCATAACGGCTCTTCAGCTCGTCCCGCAGGTTCCAGTGGGAGAGCAGCCGCTTCTTCGGCTCAAAGAGCCGCTCGCCCTGGCCGTTCACCAGGTGGTGCATCCAGATGTTGTACGAGGCGATGTAGCGCTCCGCCTGGCCACTGGCCTCGGCATAGGCCTGGTTCACCTCGGCGGGAACACGCCGGGCGAAGAGGTCCACCAGCCGGGCCTCGGCCCACTGGCGGCGGGTCCAGCCGGAGCCCGCCGCCAAGCGATCCTCCAGGGTGGACATGGGGAAATTGAGCAGCACCACGAAGGCCAGCTTGCTCGTGAAGGCATCGTCGATGAAGTGGGCACCGGCGTCGTAGCCCGACAAGAGCTCGTCCACGGGCAGGATGGGCCCCAGGTCCAGATCCGTGTGCCAGCGGAAGTCCCGGTCGATCTCATGGGCGTGACCGAAGGCGCTCTCCAGCACGAATTCCAGCCGCTGGAACAGAGCATCCAGGGCTTGCCCGTCGCCGGCGAACTGGGCGCGCACGAAGGCTTCAAAGGCCCGCGCATCGCCATCCTCCGCGCGCCAGAAGGCCCGCGCCTGCTGCAGCCCCCGCTCGATCCTGACCCGCTGGCCCTGGCCGTGCTTTGCCACCAGGTCTCGGACCAGCAGGGCCGAGTCCAGTTCCAGGACCGGCCTTGCGGCCGGGACGACCCGAGGTGTCTGGGCCAGCATCAGGGGTGCGGTCAAGGCGGCTAGCAGCAGGGGGGCCATTCCGAAGGGTTGCATGGGTGTCCTCTCAGGCAGTGTCGACCAGTCTACCGCCTGACCTGGTACCGCAATTTCGCTGACAGCCGAGCACTGACAGCTGATAGCTTGTCCCCATGCCCCTCGATCCCCGCCTCCTTGAGATCCTCTGCTGTCCGGCCTGCCACGGCGACCTGGCGGAGACGCCGGGAGGGCTGCTCTGCAAGCAGTGCGGGCTGCTCTACCTCATCGAGGACGGCATTCCGGTGATGCTCGTCGATCAGGCTAAGAAGGTGGACAAGTGAGACTCGACCGCAGTCAGGCCGAATCCCTGCTCCAGCGCATGGCGGGCCGCAAGGTGGCCGTGCTGGGTGACGTCATGCTGGACGAGTACCTCTTCGGGGAAGTGCTCCGGATCTCCCCCGAGGCGCCGGTGCCCGTGGTGCGCGTGCTTCGGGAGCGGGCGGTGCTGGGCGGTGCGGCCAACGTGGCGGCCAACCTCAAGGCCCTGGGCACGGAGCCCATGCTCATCGGCACCCTCCAGAAAGACGCCGCGGGCGATCGGGTGCTGGGCCTGCTGACGGGCCTTGGCGTCTCCATCTCGGGGCTGGTCCTGGATGCGTCACGCCCCACCATCATCAAGACCCGGGTCATCGGGCAGCAGCAGCAGATGCTGCGCATCGACCGGGAGGATCCTGGCCCCTTCGACGCCGCGGTGTTGCTGGGCCTGAAGGACCGACTGGAGCGGGCCCTGGGGGAGGCCTCGGCCCTGATCGTCTCCGACTACGCCAAGGGCGTGGTCAATGAACCGGTGATGGACACCGTGCGCACCCTCTGCTCGGCGCGGAACCTGCCCTGGATCGTCGACCCCAAGCCCGCCCACAAGGCCATGTATCAGGGCGCCACGCTGATGACGCCCAACACCAAGGAGACTTCGGAACTGACCGCGCGGCCCGCGCGCTCGGACATGGAAGTGACCGTGGCGGGCCGCAGCCTCATGGCCGAGATGGACTTGAAGGGCCTGCTGGTGACCCGCAGCGAGCGTGGCATGGCCCTCTTCGCGCCGGATGGCGACCACTCGGCGCCCTGGATGATTCCCACCGAGGCCCGCGAGGTCTTCGACGTGAGCGGCGCGGGTGATACCGTCATCGCCGCCTTCAGCGCTGCCATCGCCGCCGGCGGCGACTGGCGCGAGGCTGCCATGCTCGCCAACGCTGCCGCCGGACTGGTGGTCGCCAAGGTGGGCACCGCCACTGTCACGCCCGCCGAACTGCTCGCGCATTTCCGGGAGCAGGAGGCCAATTGATACTCTCCGGGGGTATGCGCGCAGCGCGACCCTAGTTCCTTGCCACGCAACCGTGGCGAGGGGAACCCCCGGAGAGAACTAATTCCTGAGTTCGATGGCCAGGAGGAACTTGTCGCCGGAAGCGAGGCGTTCCTTCACCTGGGTGAAGTTCAGGTCGAAGCTCTCGGTCTCGCCGGGCTTGATGGTGCCGACCTTGGTGCCGCCGGTGGCCACGCCAAGCAGGCGGCCGTCCTTGTCCAGCACGGCTACGGCGAAGCCGGGGATCTTGGGGTGCTTGCCGGTATTGGTGACCTCAAGCTGGGCCCGGGTGCCAAATTCTGCGTCCTTCAGGAAACTGAAGGCCCCGGGCTTCAGCGCACGCTTGTTGAAGAAAATGCTGTTCACCTTCAGGCCATCCAGGTTGGTGCTGGTCATCGGGATCATGCGGTCCCACTGGAAGGGGAAGCTTTCGGAATAGAAGGAGAGGGGCGTGGCTGTGAGGTTCTGCGCAGCCACCACCGGAGCCGGAGCGGGTGGGGCCTGAACCAGGCCCATGACTGTGGCGAGGATGAGGGGATGCATGTCAACCCTTTCCGAAAAGGCCGCCGAAGAGGCTCTTCTTGGGGGCGATCTCCCCGATACCTGAATCGAGGCCAATCGCTTCGTTCCGTTCCCGGCGGAGGCGCTCGAAGACCGGGCGAAGGCCCGGCACCTTGTGGGCCTCCAGCCAGTTTTCACTGTGTTGCCGTGCCACCAGGTGGTTCTCGAGGATGCGGCCCTCTTCGACCCAGGCGGTCAACTGCGTCATGGATAGGTTCGAGTAGATCTCCTCGCCGATCTTCAGGCGCAGGAGCTCGGTCCCCGTCTCCTGGGCGTCGTTGTTAGGCGAGAAGAATTTCGGCGCGGTGGGTGGGAGCGACTGCCCAGGCTCATCCGGAAGCACCATCAGGTCAGAGGGTTTCAGGGCGGTGGTGGGTTCTTCCGTCTTGGCCTTCGGCGGGGTCGCCAAGGCAGCTTCCAGGTCCTCCCGAGACAGGCGCATGGTGGAAGCCGAGGGAGCATCCCCGTTCGTTCCCGAGCTTGTGGGGCTATCACCCTGGGTGGTCCTGGCCAAGACAGGGATCGTCCGGTTGCCTCCGAGCGTGGAGTCAAGTACCGAGAGCGTCGCCTCCATGTCCATGCCGGTTGACTCCGGCTGGAGCCGCAGGCCGGTGGTAGCAGCAGGGGCGTTCCCCAACAGCTTGTCGATGGCATCCCGGGCCGAGGTGTAGCCGGACAGGGTGGCTTCAGTGAGCTCCAGAGGGAACTCCGGGGCCGCGGCTGCGGGTTCCGGAGTGGCCATTGATTCTGGCGAGGCTTGGATTTCAGGTGAGACCTGGGCTTCAGTTGGGGGCAAGGCTTCAAGTGGAGCCAGGGCTTCAAGTGGAGCCAGGGCTTCAAGTGGAGCCAGGGCTTCCGGCTGAGCCAGGGCTTCGGGCGGAGTCCCCGGTTCCCGCAGCGCCACCGGCACCAAGTCGGGCTCAACCTTGGTCTCCGGCAGGGAGGAGGGGGCATCCACCAGGGTCTTCTCAAGGAGCTCCTCATCCCCACCCTCGAGGTCGCCCGGCGTCAGGGGAGGTGGAGGCGTGAAGAAGCTGGGTTCAGGTGCTGTCTCGGCCTCGAAGGGCGGCTGCTGGAAGGCGGCCACATCATCGACCTTGAACCGCGAGGTGTCACCCGTGACCGGCGGGGCCAACAGACGCTGCACCACGTCGCCCACCGGGAAGAGACTCCCACAGGCAAAGCACTTGGCGCGGCGGATGACCGGCTTCAATCGCTCGGGACGAAGCCGGTAGCGGGTAGAGCAGCTCGGGCAATGGATCGCTTCGGCCACCTGGAACTCCTGGTCTTTCGAGCAGGATAGCACCGAGCACGCGCGCCTGTCGTCCTATCCGCAGTCCATCTGTCCGGCCCCGGGCACGGTATCCTCGAGGCACGGAGGTCCCGTGCAGGGCGTGTTCATCACCATCGAAGGGGTGGAAGGGTCCGGGAAATCCACTCAGCTGCTGCGCCTGTCCGAGCGGCTGCGACACCTTGGACTCCCGCTGGTGGTGTCCAAGGAGCCCGGAGGCACCGCCCTGGGGCGCGAGTTGCGCCGCCTGCTGCTGGAGCCCAATGCCAGCGGGGAGACCTGGTGCCCGGACGCCGAGTTGCTGCTCTTTTACGCGGATCGGGCCCAGCATCTGGAGCGGGTGATTCGGCCGGTCCTGGCGGAGGGGAAGATCCTTCTGGTGGATCGCTTCGAGGATTCGACTCGAGCCTATCAGGGAGCCAGCGGCGTGCCCGAAGCGGCCCTCGACCGGCTCAGCGACCTGGTGCTCCGGGGGCTGAAGCCCCATCTCACCGTGCTGCTCGACATGGACCCCGAGTTGTCCCTCCAGCGTGTTGAAGTACGCAACCTGTCCTACGGCGCCGAGTTTTCGGAAACCCGCTTCGACGAGGCCGAACTGGACTTCCACCGGCGCGTGCGGAACCGTTTCCTGGTCATCGCGCAGAAACACCCCAATCGGGTGGTGCTCATCCCGGCCCGGGATCCGGTGGATCAAGTGGCGGCGGCCATCTGGTCCCGGGTGGCGCCCCTGCTGCGCAGCTCCGGGTTCGGGGTGGATTGATGTTCAGCCCAGAAATTGCAGGACACCAGGCCATTCGCCAGCGCCTTCTGGAGCGGCTCCAGGAGGGCCGCATCCGGGGCTCTTTGCTCTTCACCGGGCCCGAGGGCATCGGCAAGCGCCGGGTGGCCCTGGAACTGGCCCAGCGGGAGATCTGCCTCCGGCGCAACGCCTGCGGCCAATGCGAGGCCTGTCGGCTCTTCACGGGCGACGACCTCCCGTACGAACTGCCGAACCTGCTGCGGATCACCCCCGAGGGCAAGGCCGGCATCATCCGCATCGACCAGATCCGGGAGGGCCTGGATTCCGCCAATCAGCCCCGCTTCAGCCGCGGCGTCATCGAGTGGGCCTCCCTGTCCCCCGCCCTGGGTTGCCATCGCTGGATCGTGGTGGAGGAGGCGCACCGCCTCAACCAGGCCAGCGGCAACATCCTGCTCAAGACCCTGGAGGAGCCGCCAACCGACACCCATTTCATCCTGGTGACGCATCGCCCCGAGGCCCTGCTGCAGACCATCCGCAGCCGCTGCGAACGCATCCCCTTGGCGCCCCTGGCCCCCCGGGAAGCCTGGGCGGTGGCCCTTCGGAACGGCTGGCAGGAGGACGACCATGACCGCTGGTCCGCCCTGGGCGAGGGCAGCCTGCGCTTCCTGGACGAGGCCCACTTCCGTCGCGCCGAGGCCCAGGTGGAGGCCTGGCTAGCCCTGCTGGCGGGGCGCGCCTTTGGTGAGACTGCGGCGTCCCTGTTGCCCGAGAAGGACGCGACCTTATCCCAGGGTGAACAACTGCGCCAGCCCCTGGAACTGCTGCTGCGACTACTGGCGGACCTGGCCCGCCTGCGTGCCGGGGAGGGGCCCGCGCTGTTCCCCTGGCGCGATGCTCTGGTTCCCCTCGCGACCCCGGAGCGGGACCTGAAAGTCCCCCAGGAGACAGTCCTGGAAGCCCTGCGGCACCTGCCCCGGAACCTCAGCCCCGAACCTCTGCTCCGGGAGGTAGCGCTTTCGCTGGTGGAGGCCTGAGGGTTGTGGGCTGTGGACTGTGGGCTCTGGGGAAGGGCTTTCTGGGCGGCCCTGCAGGCTGCGCCAATGGTTCAGTTTGGGGCGTTCAAGTCCGCCGCCGCCGGACTTAACCAAGACTGCGCAGCCTGCGGCGCAGCTGGGATCCTCTCCCACGGCCCAGGCGCCTTCCCATCCACCCCTTTTCGTGCGTAAATGTATTTAGGAGCACGGACTCCTGAACTGGAGAGCGCCATGTCTGAACCCCTCTATGGCCACGACCTATTGAGCCTGCTGATGGCAAAGGGCGGGACCTGCGGCCTGGAGGAGCTGCGCGCGGCTTCCAGTGCCAGCCACGGGGCTGGGGCTACTTACTGCAATTGCAGCGGCGAGAGCTTCGATTTCGAGGGGGTCATCGCCTTCTTGGGCAGCAAGGGCAAGCTCCAGGTGGCCAATGGTACTGTGAGCCTGGGCCTGGCCCCGGCCTGTCAGCACTGAACCTTCAGCTCCAAGCCTTCCGGATTCAGCCACAATGGTTCCAGGAGGCACCATGCAATTGCTGCGCATCAACCACCTGGGCATCGCCGCTCCCGGTCTGGACGAGGCCATGGCCCGCATGGCGCGGCTCTTTGACCTGGCCGCCGACCACACGGAAGTCGTGCCCGAGCAGAAGGTGAAGACGGCTTTCTTCTCCGTGGGCCAGAGCACCCTGGAATTCCTGGAGAGCACGGATCCCGAAGGCCCCATCGGCAAGTTCCTGGCGAAGCGCGGCCCCGGCATCCATCACGTCTGCTTCGAGGTGGACGACATCGACGCCGCCGTGGCCGCGCTGCTGGCCAAGGGCGTGCGCATGATCGACCAGGCCCCGAGGAACGGCGCCCACGGCTGCCGTGTGGCCTTCATCCACCCGGCCGAAACAGGTGGTGTGCTGATGGAACTGAGCCAGGGGCACTGAGGCGCCTTCAGTTTGAACCCCTGTCTTCAGTCTGAACTTGCCGGTGATCTCGCCGAACCCCTGCAGGTTCGGAATCGCCGATGCACCTATTCCATCCACCCCTCAAGCCTGCTTCGCAGTGGACGGCATCGACCCCGCTGTGGCCACGCTGCTGGCAAGGGGCGTCCGCAGGGTCAATCAGGCCCCGCGCTATGCCGCTCAGGACTGCCGCAACACCTTCATCTGTCCGGTGGAAACAGGTGGGATGTTGATGGATTTGAGTCATGTGCACAGGCTGTTTCGTGGCGATGACTAAGGCTTGCGCTCGATGTTCAAACGGTAGGGGAAGCCCACTTTCCCGTACAGGAGCAGGTTGACGGTGTAGGGCCTGTTTGTTGGGTTTTGAATCGAAAGGCGAGATCTCCGGATGGAAGTCGGCGGGAAATTGGCAGCTGAGATGGCCGCGGCCATGGCGTCGTTGGCCTTCGGCCTGAGGATGCGCATGATGATGGCCTCGTTCTCACAACTCATTCGCAGGTCGAGCGCTTCCCGAGGTTGTAGTGTGAACGCAAAAACGCAGAGACCGTTGGTAGAGCCCTCATCCATGTCCGGCATGCCCACGTAAAGCCATTGTCCCGTTGTCTCGCTTAACTCCTTCCGCGGTGCGGTGTCCTTAGAGCTACCTGTGCTCGTGGCCAGCATACCGTCTGGGTGCAGGGATTCCTGCTCAATCTGCCTTACTTCCGCCGGGACGGGAATCGCAATCCGGGGATCGGGCCGTTGCTTTGCTGCGGTTGCTCGCTCGGGAGCAGCCTGGGTTTGGCTGGATTCGGTCTTCTGTTGGACCAGGTGACCCGGGAACAAGATCACAGAGGTTGCGAGGAGTATCTGGAGCATGGGCAGCACCTCACAAGTTGCATCACAGTGACCCTGCTAGCCTATCCACCCAAGATAACCCAGCCATAGCGCCCGTCCGAAGAACACGACGATGGGTGTGGCCAGGGCCAGGAAGCAGCCAAACGGGAGCATGGTCTGGCCCGAGATGGCCTGGTCGGAATTCCGGCGCAGGAACAGGAGGGGCAGGCCCACGGCCACGCCCAGCCCCGCGCCCAGGAAGAGGATCCCCAGCATGGGCGCCCAGCCCCAGAAGGCGCCCAGCCAGGCCAGCATCTTGAAATCGCCCATGCCCAGACCATCGGTCTTGCGGATCAGTTTGTAGAGCTGGTTCATGAGGGCGGGGACAAAGTAGCCCACCAGCAGGCCGATGAGGCTGTTCTGCCAGGTGACGGTGGGTTCGAAGCCATGGTAGGCGGGTGCGGGCTGGAGGCCGTTGTGGAAGGCCAGGGCGTCGAGCAGATCGTGGGAACTGGTCCAGATCCGCACCAGGGTCTCAGGCCGGAAGAGCTGGGGCAGGGTGAGCAGCAGGCCCAGGGCCATGAGGGGAAACTGGAGGACATCCGGCAGCATCATCTCCGTGAAGTCCGTGAAGAACAGCACCAGGAGGGCGAAGCCGCAGACCAGGCCCTTGAGCCAGATGAGGGTGCCGAAGGGGAAGAGCCAGGGCGAAGCGGCGAAGAGCAAGCCCGAGAGCAGCTCCACCAGGGGATAGCGGCCCGGGATCCGCCAGCCGCAAGCGGCGCACTTGCCCCGCAGCCACAGCCAGGCGAAGAGGGGTACGTTGTGCCAGGGCTTGATCTTCGCTTTGCAGGCGGGACAGTGGCTGGCCTTGGTGGTGACGTTCCGGTCGGCGGGATCCTCCTGGGGCAGGCGGTGGATGAGCACGTTGCCGAAGGAGCCCACCACCAGGCCGAAGGGGGCCAGCAGCAGGGAGAGCACCCAGGGGGGAACATCGAAAAAGGACATGGCTCCACGATAGCGGGAGCTTCTGGCCCATTCGCGGCAGAAAGTAAGTGGTGGTTCCGATCAGGCGTTCAGCACGGCCCAGGCGCAATGGCCTGGGATGGTTAACGCCCTTCCGATAGGCCGCTCCTGGCCAGTTGCGTTCTAAACCCGGCCAAGGCCCCCGAGCCGGTTACCATCGTCCGTCCGCCTGGAGTTCCCGTGATCCGCTCGCTCTTCTGTACCCTTCTGCTGGCTCTTCCCGGGGCAGCCCAGGCCCCCGTGGTCCCGGCGCCTGCGCCCCCCGTCCAGGCCCCGGTGCCCCTGGCCAAGCCCCGGGTGCAGTTGCTCACCACCTACGGCCCCGTGGTCGTGGAGTTGGAACCGGAACTGGCGCCGAAGACCGTGGAGAACTTCCTGCAGTACGTGAAGGATGGCTTCTACAAGGGCACCATCTTCCACCGGGTCATCGAGGGCTTCATGATCCAGGGCGGCGGCCTGCTGGAGAACCTGGAAGAAAAGCCGACCCGGGCGCCGATCTTCAACGAGGCACCCCAGACCTTCAAGGCGGGCCTGAAGAACACCCGGGGCACCATCGCCATGGCCCGCACCGGCTCGCCCCATAGCGCATCGTCGCAGTTCTACATCAATCTCGTGGACAATGTCCGCCTGGATCACCGCGATCTGAGCGAGGCCGGCTATGGCTACTGCGCCTTCGGCCGGGTGGTCTCCGGCATGGAGGCCGTGGACAAGATCGGCAAGGTCAAGACCGAATGGCGCCGGGGCACGGGCGACATCCCCCAGTTCGCCGTGCGGATCAAGGACGCCGTGCTGCTGGCTCCCCAGTAGGTGGCAGTCCCCCGGTCAAGCCTCCGTCCGGCCCTGGTCTGGATCGCGGGTGGGCTGGCGTTGGCCTTGTCCACGAGTCTCTGTTTCCTGCTGGCCCCCTTGCTTGGTGGGCGCCGGGCCTTCTGGCTCGTGGCCCCCCGCTACGTGCGCGGCACGGCGTGGGCGTTCGGCATCCACCGCGAGTTGCTGGGTTGGGATGAGCTGCCCGAGGACGTGCGCGACGGGATGCGACCGGCGATCTTCATCGGCAACCACGCTTCCCTCTTCGATCCCCCCTTGATGATCTCGACGCTGCCCTGCCGGCCGGTCTTCATGGCCAAGCGGGAACTGGCGCGGGTGCCTTTCCTGGGCTGGGTGATCTGGTTGGCGGACTTCATTTTCATCGATCGCGGCCACCGAGGCGCGGCCCGTCGGAGCCTGAAACAGGCGGCGCGGCGCATCCGTGGCGGCCAGAGCATCGTGGCCTTTCCCGAGGGCACCCGCAGCCGGGATGGCCACCTGCTGCCCTTCAAGAAGGGACCCTTCCTGCTCGCCCTCGAAGCCGGCGTTCCGGTCGTGCCCTTCGCCATCCAGGGTGGTCCGCAGATCCTACCCAAGGGCACCTGGCGCGTCCAGGGCGGGCCCTACCGCATCCGTGTCGGTACACCCCTGGAGCCCGGCGACTACGCCAATCCAGAGGCGCTCAGGATGGCCGCCGAAGGGGCGGTGCGGGGGCTGATGGTGAAAACCTGAGGATGGAAACCGCAGAAACGCGGTGGAATGGATCAGGATGAAGCCTTTGATTGTCTTGGCGTGAGGAAAGCCCCATCTTCATGGACCAGGAGGGCCCCATGACTGGATATCGATTGAGCAAGCTGTTGCTCGCAGGTGGGATTGCAGTCCTGGCTGCCGTCGAAGCTCGAGCCCAGGCGACGACGCTGCAAGCCAGGCCGGCGGTGCCGTTCAAAGCGGCGCCGGCGAGTCCTCCTCCCCCAGTGCCCCGGGCCAACGCGGTCGCCCGGCGCGCGCTGTCACCGGAAGAGCGCATCGCGGTGCTTGAGGCAGCGCTGCAAAAGGCCGAGCAGCGCATCATCGCCCTCGAGGGACGCCTGAACGCGCATACCCATGCCTATCAGTACATGGTCTCAGGGCTGCTCCGGGAGCCGCTGAACGGTCGGGCCGTCGATCTGGCGATCAGCCCGCACATCACGACCGGCACGACCAGCCCGCCACGCTAGATGCCTTCATGGGAGCTGCTGGCGACTATTCCCGCCCTCACTGGTGCGGCACACCCCGGGGCCCCCGGATGATGAGGTTGGGCCTATAGTTCACATCCGAGAATCCGTCGTACCACCAGCGGACCTTCAGATAGGGCGAGTCGGTCCCCCCCCGGTATTCGGTGATGTAGGCGGAGGCATGCCCAAAGATCCAGGGACCAGTCGTATGGTTGAGGTCGTTCGAGAGGTAGGCGGAGTCGACGACCCAGCCATTCCTCAACCGTGCCAC